>JBAQGR010000472.1:0-8518 GCA_049287895.1 Desulfatitalea sp. | reverse complement strand
AAAAAGGGTGGCGCCGTTGGCGACCTCGAAGCGCCCCAGGTGCCGGGAATGCGCACCGGTGAAAGACCCTTTCTCATGACCGAACAGTTCGCTTTCGATAAGGTTGGCGGGCAGCGTGGCGCAATTGACTTTCACCAACGCCCGATTTTTGCGCAAACTCAAGCCGTGAACGGCCCGGGCGACCAACTCTTTGCCGGTTCCCGTCTCGCCTAGCACCAATACGCTGGTATTGCTTCCGGCGATTTGTTCTATTTTATAGAGCACGTATTTGAGCCCGTCGCTTTGGCCGATAATGTTCTCATGGTTGTATTCAATTTTAATTTCTTCTTGCAGATAGGCTCTTTCCGCTTCGAGTTGATCTTTTAGCTTTTGTATTTCGGAAAGGGCGGTTTCCGCCAGATATTTGCTTTTTTCCGCCTCTTGCCTGGATGCTTCGAGTTGGGCCGTTCGCTTTCCAACAATCTCTTCAAGATGTCTTTTATAATATTCACACTCGGTCACATCCTCGATGGCCAACAGAATCAGCTGGGTTTGGCTTGCCTCTCTATCTTTGTAGATCCGCCTGGCATTCAGATGCATTATTTTTCGGCCGATGGTCTCAAAGCTATGCTCTACTTCAAAATCGTTAAATGTAGTGTTCCGTGGCAGGATCTCTTCAAGCAATTCCCTGAGCTTGGGGATGTCCCATTGCCCGTTGCCAAGAACGTATATCGAGACGCCCTCTGTCTCCTCAGGTTTGACGTTGAAGGTTTGGTAGAAGGAAGGATTGGCCTTGACGACATTCAAATCAGGATCGAGCACCACCAAGGGCTCACGAACCGAACCCAGGATGCTATCAAAAATTTCCAAAAAGGCGTTCAGCATAGGGAAATCTTCTTACCCTTCGAAGATTATGGCGCCGGCCAACCCATGATCGGCACCGTGCTGATGCTGTTCTGCGGGCTGCCCGCGATCACCCGATCGCTGTAGGAGACGTAGACCAGCACATTGCGCTCGCGGTCGAAGAAGCGCACGACCTGAAGCGTCTTGAACACGAAGCTGCGGTGTTCGTCGAAGACGCGCTCGCCATCCTTGAACTCGCCGATGAATTTGATCGGTCCAATCTGGCGACAGGCGATGCTGGCGTCACTCGTATCCTCCGCCACGCCCATGGCTCCTTTTACGCCTCCGGTCTGGGCCCGGGAGATATGGCAGGCGACACCCTGGACTTTGGGATCGTTGAAGCCGTCGACCACGATCTTGTCGTTGGGGCCGAGCCATCTAAAATTGGTGCTGACCGAGCCGGTGGTCCCGCGTTCGGGACGGCTGAAGAGCCACACTCCGAAAATCACGATGACCAGAAGGATTGCTCCACCGAGAATAACTCCTACTTTTTTCAAAATAATTCGCCTTCCTGGGGTAGCCCCGACATTCGTACAACCCACCGCGCATCGCGCGCGGACGGATTAACCCTTATCCGATTTTCCGGCAAATACCGAGGTGTCTGTGCAGACTCGGATTCTATGCAGACGCTCCCCGCACAGGCCGCGCCGGGACGCTGCATCGGACTTGAACCAGCGTGGATACCGCTAACGTCTGATGCTTATTTCTGGTGCGTATTTTGCCATAAGGATGATGTATTGTCAAAAGCAGAGAATCGCCCATGACGCAACGCCACTATCGCTGGGAAAATGGGTCACATATGATCAATGGTCATATATGACCGTTCGGGTTCACCCTCTCCGGCGCGCTCACCTGCACCTTCTCAATCAAATTTCTCTATTAAATCGAAAGAGTGTGGCTTAAAAGGTGAACCTACGCTATCCGGCATGAACTTTGTAATATAAATAGGAAACAAGTCTATGCAACGGGAGTATAGCTATGACCAGTACATTTGAGCTGATCTGTCATCATACATACAAGGGG
This sequence comes from Desulfatitalea sp., assembly GCA_049287895.1. Classification (GTDB taxonomy): domain Bacteria; phylum Desulfobacterota; class Desulfobacteria; order Desulfobacterales; family Desulfosarcinaceae; genus Desulfatitalea. Next base: position 6,613 of record JBAQGR010000472.1, on the reverse strand, counting down.
CTTGCAGTGGATTTGTCGGACTACGACAGCCATGCGCAGGCCATTAATACCGAGTTCTTAGACGACGGCGCCTTACCCGGCTCAGGCGCCGCCCGATTCCCATTGCCTCAAAGCCGGATTCTTGTGCCAGCGAGTCCGGCGTCGAAGTCTCTCGGCGGTATTCAAGTCGAGGTCACCCTACGCCGTACCCGCCCACTGAATGACGTTTCAACTCTGGTTGCCGGACACGATTCATTCAGCTTATCCTTGGTAGAAACTGAATTGCGTGCCGGGTTTCACGGGAAGCGTTCCCCTCTCATAGCGGGCAATACGGGACTGCCCACCGATTCCGGTGGGGTCCGCTCTGCGCGTGGGAGCGTGGTGTTGGGCAGTAAATGGATGACGCTGGGTTTTCTGCACGACGGCATCGACACGATGGAATTGTACGCCGATGGCCAACTCATAGCACGGCGCACAGATCTTCTCGCAAGTGTCTCGCCCGTAGGACCGCTTGGCATCAGTATCGGCAACGACCCAACCGGGGATGGCTTTTGCTTCCTCGGCGGTGAGATTGATGAAGTCAAGATTTGGCGGCTCGACCCTAGCATTATGGATCGGCAGTTCTTCGAGCGGCCCGTGGACAAGGTGGTGGCCGATTGCTGGGATCGTTTTTTCCGTTCTCTGGCCAAAGCGCTAAGCCGATATCCAGATTGCGCGCGACGTATCGACGGGGCACTCATCGCCATGATTGACGGAATCCGGCGGACCCTCATGGCAAAGGACCCGGAAACTCGGGATCGCTACATCAAAGCGTGTGAGCAATACCTGCGGCTCTGGAGGCAAGGCAAGCTCGACAGTCCGGAAATGGCCAAGCTCATCGAAGACTGGTGCGCTTGGCTGGGGATTGTCGGGGTCGCCTTCAAAGATGACCCGGCACTCAAGGATCTGCTCCAATCGGATTGCTTGAAGAAAGTGCTGGCTGAGTGCGCGCCGCTCGATTGCGATCCGCAGACCTTGGCGCTCATCCGGCTGGTCATGAAGAATTGCCCCCAATGTGTGGACGATGCCACACAAGGAGAACTATATGGCCGACGAAGTGATCGATCTTGTGCGCCGGTTTGAACCGATCCTTATCTTTCATCACTTGGAGCAGTCCATTCCGTCGGATGCCAAGCGCTACATTGAGCGGTGCGCGCTGTGGAAGGCCGAGCGTCCGTTTGACCAGAAGGATTCCTGGGGCGGCAAAGGCCACCCCTTTAACCGCAAGCCATTGATCGCGCGTGGAAAGATCGCGGCATCCAATACGCCCGGAGAAATACGAACAGGAGACATCTATCTTGGTGCTCAACAGGGATCTGTTTTTCCTTTTCTCATAGACAACGGCGAGCAGCACTTTCTGGAACTTGCGGGCTGGAAGGATTCTGCCGATATCACGGAAACCAGCGAGAATCGATATGCAAATCGCGACAAGGTCGAGGAACTGTACCGTACCAACGACGACCTCAGAGACAGCCAACTCTGGTACCACGCGGAGTTGTTCGACACCCAGCGCCTGAGGAGGCTTATGGTCCCTCAGGAGCCATCGCTCGTCCCGGATTTAAGCAACCTTTTTAAAGAACTGGCTCCCAGGAACCCGGCGCTGCTCTGTTATTACTTCTTCTTCCCATCCCATACTGAGTCGCTTCCGGAACCTTGCGATTTGCAAGAGACCGGCAAAGAGTACGGCGGCTTTGTTGGTGAGTGGGCGTGCATGGCGATTCTTCTCGAGCGCGAGAGTGAGAGCAAGCCCTATCTGCCGAAGTTCATCGGTCACACCGGCCGCTTCAATGTGGGAACAAGGCAGGGGCTCGATAGTGAACGTCGCTTCGGTATGACCGTAGACAAATGGCGTGAGAAGACCGATGCGCATGCGGTGCTGCTGCCTGAAACGGTCGGCGACCATCCGCAGCTCTTTGTATCTCTGGGCGTGCATAGCCTTCATCTCCAGCCGGGCACGCACATCATCGAACCTTACCTGCCCGAGTCATCTCCTGTAGGGTGCGGCCGGTTCGATTCCCCGGATGCGCTGAGCGAATATAGGGATTCGCTTCCCGCTAAGGATGAAGAGGGCAGCCCGGCTGCTGCTTGGGGCAAAATCGTCGGAGGCTTATTCCTCGGCGCTTTGCCCGGACTCGTCGCCGGCGCGGTGTTGACGGCGTTGGAAGGGCTTCCCCTCGGCACCGGCTTCACGGGAGTCGCAACAGGCTCAGCCCCACCCGAGAAGCCCGCGGCCGATGTTGGACCAGAGCCAACTGCTTTTGACCACCTCATTTTGCAACCCAAAGACTTAAACTTGAGTCAAGATGACTTCCCCAATGCTTCTATTTTACATTGGAACAATGACCAAAACATCGAGATCAAAGGCCGCCATTACGATTTTATCGTCGATCGTTCAACGCAGATCTGGTGGCCCAGCGATGACGGCAAGTCGGGCTACCGGGGACGCTGGGGTCCGCTCGTGGCTAACGACCCGTACCGGCGCCGCTCTGGAATGCGGTTCGCGGAGTTCTGGAAGATGTTCTTCGTTGCCTTGGCAAAAAACCAATAGCGCGGTTATGGCGTCAGGCCTTGGCTGAAGTGCTCAAGGCCAATTACAGGAGGTTACTATGAAGACCAAAGACTATTCCGCGAACACACCGACAACGGGACAGGCTGAGAAGGATGCCTGTGAACCGGCCCCGGCGCATATCGGCATGACGCTCGAAGAGATGCTGCGCGCGGAACCGATCCGCGCCTCCGAGCCGATCCCGGATACTATGCTCAGCCTATTGCGACCGGACGACGCGCTCTACACACGGACCGGGGACGACCCGCGCATCGAGGTGTCCACTGAGCGGCTGGGCGCCACCGACCAGTGGCGCGTGTCCGTGCGCTCCAACGGGCGGACGCTGCAATTCGGGCTGGCGGGTGACAAGCAGGTCAGGCACAGCACGGCGAAATGCATCGACCGCGGACGAGGTGATCACATCGTCGACGGCTATCGTCCGCCCTGGCTCGATCTCGAATATATGCCCAAGCTGCATCCGTTCCGCGCGCCACTCCGCGACCGCGGGTATGGTATGGCCAAAACGTATCAGTTCATCGAACCGATTTCCCATTCGCCGGGTCCACGCCCAAGCCCTATACCGTCGATCAACGAGGCTCTCCGCTACAGCTATCCGTGGCGTACCATCGGCATCGTGGCCACCGGCAACGGCACGGACTTCGCCAACCCGACCGGGGGCGGCTCGGGGGTTCTGGTCGGGCGCAACCTGATGCTGACCGCCAGCCATGTCGTGCCGTGGGGACGCGGTCCTGGACAGTGGTGGATGCGCTTCATCCCCGGTTATCGCGCCGGCGACCGCGATCCGGAGCCGCACGCAAGCTCCTTCGTTGAGCATTTTTACGGCACATTCGTGGACATCAACGACTTCGAGGCAGGTGGCAAAGACTATGTCATCTGCAAGCTCTACCGACCGCTGGGCGACGCGCTCGGATGGATGGGCGGCCGGTCGTTCGGGGATGAGGATGACTATTTCTCCCGTCGCTACATCAGCGTGGGCTATCCGGACAGCTTCGGCATGAAGCCCGCGGTCGAATTCGACATCGATATCGATGACATCGATTCGGACGGTGGCGGACTCGAGCTGGAGACGACCTTCGGAACTTCGCCATTCGGTCATGGATGGTCCGGAGGTCCATTGTGGCTATGGGAAAACGACAAGCCCTATGTGGTCGGCATCTTGTCCGGAGCCGAGAAAGATGAGCTCGATCCACGGCGCTGGGTCTTTGGCGGCGGCGGGCTGATGGTCGATCGCATCAAGTACGGGCAGGCGAATTTTGCGTAGTGGCGGCCGATGCCCAACTCAACATCACAAAATCAAGACATAAGGAAAACTTCTTGAAGTCAATTGCCGGACCCGTATTGAATCCGGTGCAGGATGCGTGGTAATTTATTCAGGGTCAAGAATGCACGGTATTTTACTCAGGTTCCGGAGCGCATCCGGAGGGCTAAAGAAGATGACTATTCCCGCTGGCGGTGCTGAAAAAGCGATCCCCGAAAAACCGAAAAGTGAAGGTGCGCAACCCGAGAAGAAAAGTCGTCTGGCGCGACTTTCACTTGCCGCCCTGGGCGTGGTTTTTGGGGATATCAGCACCAGCCCGATATATGCCTTTCGGGAGTGTTTCAGCAGTGAATACGGTATCGAAGCAAGTCATGCCAACGTCATGGGAATCCTCTCTCTGATGTTTTGGGCGCTGGTGCTGATCGTGGGCTTTAAATACCTGATATTCGTTTTTCGAGCTAACAACCATGGGGAAGGCGGTGTCATGGCCCTGACCGCCTTGATTCGCGGTCAAAACAGGCCCTCCGAAAACAGGCTCGGGATGAGCGTCATCGCCCTTGGCCTCTTTGCAGCGTGCCTGCTGTATGGGGACGGCATGATCACCCCGGCTATTTCCGTGTTGAGCGCCGTGGAAGGGATCGGCATGATCACCCCCGTATTCGAGCGCTATGTGATCCCCATCACCATAGCTATTCTCCTAGGTCTGTTTTTGATCCAACGCCAGGGTACGGCTCGGTTGGGCGGCCTTTTCGGGCCGGTGATTCTGGTTTGGCTCTGTTTCCTGGCCGTGACCGGGGCCGCGCAAGTGGCCCATGCGCCACAGGTGCTGGCAGCGGTTTTTCCAGGGTATGCGATCCGCTTTCTGATCTTCAACAAACTGCACGGTTTTTTTGTGTTGGGAGCCGTTTTCCTGGTGGTCACCGGGACCGAGGCGTTATACGCGGATATGGGGCATTTCGGCATCCGGCCCATTCGTCTGACCTGGTTTGCCATCGTCTTTCCGGCCCTGGTGTTGAACTATTTCGGGCAGGGAGCGCTTCTCCTGGTTAACCCGCAAGCGACCGTTCATCCGTTTTACGCCTTGGTACCCGCTTGGGCAATGATTCCCACGGTGTTGTTAGCCACACTAGCCACCATCATCGCCTCCCAGGCTGTCATCAGCGGTGCTTTTTCCATGACCCATCAAGCAATACAGCTAGGCTACCTGCCGCGTTTGAAGATCCGGCACACCGCCGCAACGCAAATCGGCCAGATATATGTGGCTCAGGTCAATTGGATGCTCATGCTCTGCACCATCGCCCTGGTGGCGGGTTTTCAATCCTCCAGCAAGCTTGCCGCCGCGTACGGGTTAGCGGTAACATCCACGATGATCATTACCGGAATGCTTTATTTTGTATTGGTCCGTAAACGGTGGCGGTGGCCTCTGGCGTGGGCCGCGCCGTTGGTCGGTCTCTTTTTAATGGTGGATATACCGTTTTTTGCGGCCACCATCATCAAAATCCTTCATGGCGCCTGGTTCCCGATAGTCATCGGCGTGGTGTTCTTCACACTGATGCTCACCTGGGCCAATGGACGCCGGATCCTGTCGGCCGAGCTGCACAAAATCATGCCGCCGGTTCATCAATTTATCGTCGATCTGGCCAGCCATCCCCCAAACAAAATCGAGGGGGACGCTGTCTTTTTGACGGGCAGTCCCAACGTCGTGCCCGTGGCCCTGGCAAAGAACGTCAAGCACAACAGGGTCATACACAGCCGGACGGTTCTGCTGAATTTTCATGTGGAAGACATTCCCCGGGTGCCCAATCTGGAAAAGATCCAAACCGAAAAACTCGGCGGCGGGTTTCATCGCCTTGTGGCCCGCTATGGATTCATGGAAGCGCCAACGTTGGACAGTGTCCTGGCACTGGCGCGGGGGCAGGGTTTGGATCTGAAGCTGGAATCAACCAGTTTTTACATCGGCCGTGAAAACCTGGCCATCGCGGAAAACAGCGCCATGGCGCGCTGGCGCGCGAACCTTTTTATTTTTATGTCCCGCAACGCGGCCGATGCCACCTCGTTTTTTAGCATTCCCCCGGACCAGGTGATTGAGGTCGGCGTGCGGATGGACATCTGACCTGGCAGGCATGTCTATTGGAGGAGTAACATCTTCTGCAACCACTGCGGTCCAGCCCCCTGATGATGTGGCATTGTGCTGCTTATCGTGGGAAGCAAACAGAGCCGAGAAAAAACAAAACGGATTTTTCATAAGGAGGTTGTTATGGATGACAGAAGAAAAGCGTACGAAGAAAAACTCGATGCCCAGTTGAAGGAATGGCGCGCGCAGAGTGCATTGTTAAAAGCCAAGGCGGATAAGGCCAAGGCGGACGTGAAGATCGAATACTACAAAACCATCGACACCTTGCAACGCAAACAAGATGAGGCTGGAACGAAGCTGCGGGAGTTGAAGGCCAGCGGCGATGAGGCATGGAATGACCTCAAAGCAGGAGCTGAAAAGATCTGGTCTGACGTCAAGACCGCCTATCATGACGCGACGTCGCGATTCAAATGAGCTGGCGGTTGAATGCGTCTCCGGAAGCGGAGCGAAGAGGCCTGCCGCTTGCCCGGGACATTGACATGGGTAGAAGGGCCTGAGATAAAGGAGACATTATGGTAAAGAATTTAGAATCCAAGAGTATCGAACAATTACTGGCTGAGGCCGATGAACTCATGCGCCGGATCGATTCCGATGCCATCAAAAACATGAAAGAAGAGCATCGCCTGCCGTTTGAAAA
>JBAQGR010000471.1:0-13982 GCA_049287895.1 Desulfatitalea sp. | reverse complement strand
CGTCACTACGTGCGGCCGAATCGTGTTCGCAAAACTGCTACGGACTGCATGTTCGCCTTGGGTTGCTCCCCACCTCACCTCGCGGTGACGCAGTTACCTTCGGCTACCGGGATCGGGCATCTCCCGGGGGAGGACTTTCACCTCCCGGATCGCGCCTGCTTCCAGGCGCACGGACTCCCACCTTCGCGGGAGTGACGGTCCTCGGACTTTTTACGAGGCCATCAACCATTCACAACCGGTTAAGCCGTTTCGCCAACGATAAATGGAGTGCACCGGACGGCGATACTTCTCTTTTTCACCCACACACGCACCATAGGGATGACCTCGTCGTCCGGGCTAACCAGGTTGGGCAGCTCCTGAACAAAAGCGATATCGTCGATGCGAAATTCATAATAGAAAGTGGAACGACTGAAGGGGTCGCACACCAGAATCACTTTCGAAGGATCGTACCAGTGTTTGCGGGGAGCGCCGCTGAACGCTGTATGGGTCGCCTTCAACCGCTCGATCTCCTTGGGGCGCTTGAAAGCCTCGATTTCCAATTTGACGGTTTCTTTGATCAACAACGAGCTGGTCATGCCGCTCCTCTCATTCATGGCCCAATCGCTGCTTATTTTACAAAAGTTTCTATTTTGGCGCCCTTGCGCAGCTCGGCCACATACTTTTCCACATCGGTTTGAATCTGTCGCCGGCGCAGATTGGCCACAATCTTTGGCTGGGCCTCTTCAAATGTCAGGGTTTTCGCTTCCCGGTGCTCCAGGGCTTTGATCAGATGGTAGCCAAAATCGGTCTCCACGATCTCACTGACTTGATTGGGCTTTAATTCAAAAGCCACTTTTTCGAATGCGGGCACCATTTTGCCTTTGGAAAAAAAGCCGAGATCGCCGCCTTTGGGAGCGCTGGGGCATTGGGAGTTGGCCTTGGCCAATTCAGCGAAATCCTCACCGGCGTCCACACGTTTTTTGATATCGGCCAGACTCTTGCGCATCTCCGCCCGCTTCTTCTCATCGGTATCTTTCTCCGCCTTTAAAAGAATGTGCTGGGCATGGACCTCTTCAGGACGCTGAAATAGTTTTGGATTCTGGTCGTAGAAGGCTTTGGCGTCGGCGTCGGAAATCTTGATCTTGGGCACGATCTCCTGATCGATGAGCGTCCGGATCGACTGGCGCTGGACGATCTGTTCCTTCAATTTGACCTCGGTCATTTTCATTTCGGCCAACGCGGCTTCAAATTGCTTCGGATCGGGAAATTGAAGTTGGATGGCCGCGATCTCCTCTTTGACAAACTCGGGGGGCACCTTGATATTTTTTTTCTGGCTTTCCTGGAAGATCAGCTCGCGGCTGATCATGTCATTGAGTACATCACTGCTCGCTTTGCCTTTGGCCTCATCCGTCATCGGCATGCCTTGGGCTTGGGAGCGCCGGATATAAACATCGAGTTCCGATTCAAAGGTCCCATAAGTGATGGCCTTGCCATTTACGATGGCCGCATTGGCGGGTTTCTTGACCGCCTTTTCTTTAACGGCGCCGGCGGATTTATCTTCTGCCTTACCCGCGGACTCCTTGGCGGGCTTGGCCTCTTTAACATCCTTTTCGGCGCCGGCGGCCGAAAAAGGGAACATGAAAAGAGCGATAAGGGCCACTGCCGTGGCCATGGGCCGCACGCTGAAACGTTTCATGGGGATCTCTCTCCTTGTTAGGTTATTTGATTTAGGTTATTTGATCTTGAGATGGACTCTGACCTGAACCGGGATATTGGGTTCCCCGAAAGAACCGACATTAAGATTAGCCCTCCCGTCATCGAATGTAAATAAAAAAAAAGGTTACCATTTGGTAACATGAGAGTACTTTCAAACTAAAAAACTTTGAAAACCATTGACAGACATATCAGCTTCTGGCTATGGTCGCTCTATACTATATCTTATTATCCTAACAAGGTGTCGTCATGCGCGCCCTTACCCCAAGCAACGCCATTCAAAGCCTTTATTTCTATTACTTTTATTATTATGGCGGTCCGCCTGGGGTGCGCTGACACGAACATGACTCAGCAATAGCCGCGGGCGGATCAGGCCTGCGGCTTTTTTTTTCCATTACCGCGCCAGCGCCGGACCGCCACGGCACGTTGCGCGCGAAAGGAGCTTGCCCATGAAGACATATGATGTCCGTGTAAAAGATTTCAAACCGCTAATTTCACCCGACGCCCTGAAAGAGGAGTTGCCCATCAGCGAGGCCTCGGCCCAAACCGTTCTCAACGGTCGCAATGTCATCCAGGATATCATCACCCGCAAGGATGCGCGCCTCATGGTGATCACGGGGCCGTGTTCCATTCACGACGAGCAGGCTGCCCTGGAGTATGCCCACCGCTTGATCGACCTACAGCAGCGCGTTCAAAAGAGCCTCTATCTGGTGATGCGGGTTTACTTCGAAAAACCGCGAACGACCGTCGGATGGAAGGGTTTGATCAACGATCCCAACCTGGACGGTTCGTACGATGTCATCGCGGGATTGAAAAAAGCCCGGCGCCTGCTCGACCAAATCGCCGCCATGGGCCTGGCCGCAGCCACCGAATTACTAGATCCGTTCATCCCTCAATATATCGCCGGCCTGGTCTGCTGGGCGGCCATCGGCGCCCGCACCACCGAATCCCAGACCCATCGCGAAATGGCCAGCGGACTCTCGATGCCGGTGGGGTTTAAAAACGGCACCGACGGTAACCTGGACGTGGCCCTCAACGCCATGATCGCCGCCGGTTCCCCCCAGCACTTCCTCGGAATCGATCACAAAGGTCAGGCCAGCGTGGTCCGCACCACGGGAAACCCCTACGCCCACATTGTGCTGCGCGGCGGCCGCCGGCCCAATTACGATTCGTGCAGCATCCGTGAGGCCTTGGACATGCTGCGCGCCAAAGAGCTTACCGAGGTCCTGGTGGTGGACTGCTCGCACTCCAATTCGCGCAAGCGCTTCAAGGAGCAAAGCGTGGCATGGAAAGATGTCATCCAACAGCGCATTGCCGGCAACGACGCCATTGTAGGCCTGATGCTGGAAAGCAACCTGCATGAAGGCAGCCAGAAAAACACCGGCGACCCGAAAGCCCTGGCCTACGGTATATCGATCACCGACGCCTGCATCTCCTGGGAAATGACCGAGGAGTTGATCCTGTGGGCGGCCAAACAGATGCAGAGCCGGTAACCCCACAAAAATTATTTGCATGCGCCTCGATTTCTGTTATGTCCAGAGCGCCTGGCTTTCTGTGCTCATCAATTACTAACATCGAGCTAACAGTGCGCAAATTCAGGTTTGGCTAAATGCGCCCCTATGATTTGGTTTGGCGACCTTGCGGCGATGCAGAGTGGTTTAGCCATGTTTTTAAACACACAACAGGAGGAAAAAATGAAAAGAACACGTATCTATTCGGGAATCATTGCTCTGATGGCCACGTTCATGGTCCTGGCCGTCCTTACCCCGGCCCATGCCCTTGAAGCCAAGCTCTCCGGCCAGGTCAGCCAGTTGGCCATGTGGGCCGACGACGGGGACGAGGACGATTTCTTCGTGGGCGACAACGACAATTCTTCCACCCGCTTCCGCTTCACCGGCGAGGAGGCGTTCGGCGCGGTCAAAGCCGGCTTCCAGATCGAGTTGGAAGCCCAAAAGTACGCCTCTAATAAGATGAGTATGGCAGAGGGAGTAGACGACAGTGATGAATCTTTCAACGTGGATGACCGCATTATGAACGTCTATTTCGACACCCAGGTTGGTAAATTCGAAATCGGCCAGGGCGACGGCGCGGCCAACGGCACCTCCGAAGTGGACCTGTCGGGCACCTCGGTGATCACTTATTCGGATGTCACCGCCACAGCCGGCGCTTTTCAATGGAAAGATAGTGACGGCGAACTTTTCGGTGGCACCATTGGAGCCACCCGCAACAACCTCGACGGTTTGAGCCGTAACCAGCGACTGCGCTACAACACCCCCACCTTTGGTGGCTTCTACGCAGCCGGTAGCGTCACCAACGACGAAGGGTGGGAATTGGCGGGCTGGTACTCGGCCGAAATTTACGGCAAGCTAGCTGCAGGCATTGGCTACGTGGACAGCGGCGATCGCTATATCGAAGACGATGCAGATTTCACTCAGTTAGCTGGATCGGTCTCCTGGCTGCTGCCCATGGGTTTGAACTTCACCGCGGCCCTCGGCGAGCGCGACTACGAAGACGACGACCTCGAAGATGGCATGAACTACTACCTCAAGGTAGGATACAAATGGTCCATCCATGCGGTTTCGGTGGAGTACGGCATGACCGAGGACCTTATGGTCGAAAACCTTGAATCCAGCCATTACGGCGCGGCCTACGTGATCAACCCCTGGAAACCGGTCGAGTTCTTTGCGGCCTATCGCAACTACATGGCGGATCTCGACGGCGATGAGCCCGAGGATATCCAGCAGATCATGGCCGGTACGCGTATCAAATTCTAACAAGGCGTGGACATGAAAAAACGAGTTGCTCTCATCCCGATCCTGATACTGGCGGCGACCTTGTTGTCAGGGTGTGCTAAGCCCAAGCCCTTCGTTTACCATCCGGGCACTGAAATCCCCCAGGGCCCAGGTCTCTTTTCCAAGGAAAAGGGGGAATTCACAATCTATGATTCCAATAAGAACGCTGCCGCGGCCAAGGAGCAAGAGGCCAGCGGAACCGCTGCCCAGGCAAAACCGACTGCTGCCGACACTCAGGCACCGGCCGTAACCGCACCACCCGCTGACAGCGAGGCGTTCCGTCAGTTTCAGAATTGGAAAAAAGAGCAGAAGGATTTTGAAGCCTTCCAGGAGTGGAAACGATCCAACCAAGGCTCCCGGGAATACGAGGAGTTCCAGGAATGGAAGCGCTGGAAAACCTACATGCAATGGATTGATGAGCAAAAAAAGACCAAGTGAGAAGGCGTTCAGCGCTCCTTGATCACATCAAATGGATCACATCAAACGGCCGGCGGCGCCCGAGTGACTGGGCGCCGCCGGTAACTTTTCAGGTCCCGTCGTCGGCGCGCCCCCTCCCCCACCATAGAGATCGCGGGCAATGTGGCCCAGGCCGCAGGCAATATGTCCAACAGCAGCGCCCAGGTGAGCTTGAACGCCGAGCAACTGGCCAAGTTGGCCACGCAGTTGGATGGCACGGTGGGCAAGTTTAAGGTATAAAAGAGCCTCAACGACAAAAACGCCTTTCGGCCATCAGACCGAAAGGCGTCTGTTTTTTTAACTAAGCCTCAGGCTTGTGTTATTCTAGAAATGATATCCGATGACACCGGCCAGCGCAAAACCACCGGCCTCGGCTTCATAACCCGCGATATCCACTTCCGCTGCGGAGTAACGTGCATTCAGCCCCAGATTCAAGTGGCGCACCAGGGTAACAACCAAACCCCCATTGAGGAAGAAACCTACTGCACTGTCATCTTCCGAATCCTCGTGGCCATTCACCTCCACCGTTATTTCCGCATTGACCAGCGCAAGGCCGCCGCCGATATATCCCCGGATCACCGCCGGGGGTGTGTACCAGCGAATACCGAGATCTAGTTCGGTGGTACTGCCTGTAGTTTCATAATAATCATATCCATCGTAATAATCGTCGTCGTCTCCGGTAGCCAAGAGGTCCACTGCAAAGGCAATGGGCGAACCAGGAGGCGTTATGTCGAACATGACACCCAAGAGCAATTGGTCCTCGACCGGCTCCCAATCGTCGTCCTCCAGGTACTTCATACCGAGGAGCATGTTGACATTGCCTTCGATGCCGGCGGCTAGTACGCTACCGCAACCGATTGAAAGGAGCATCAACACCATAGCGCATGAAAAAAACATTTTCTTCATCGTGAAAGTCTCCTTCAGCACAGTATCAGTAAAAATCTATCATGCTAATTTTGTCAAAAATGGTAGCCAATCAAAAAGCAAGTCGTCAGACCGCCGGCTTCGATATCTTCACCATTAAGCTCAACCTCGGCTCTGGAGTAACGCAGATCGAGTCCCAGGTTCAGGTGCTGAACGATGGTGAACGCTATGCCACCGTTGAGCCACACGCCGAATTCATCGTCGTTTTCGCCCTCTATCTCCGCATCGATGAGGCCCAAGCCGCCTCCCGCATAGAACCGAACGATTCTATTGATTGGGTTGCTGTACCAGCGCACCCCCAGATCGATTTCTTGCGTTTCGCCATCTATGCCGTGTGCTTCTTCTTCTGTTTTCAGGAAATCCGCGGCCAAAGCGATGGGCCACCCGGATGGTTTAATGTCGAACATCAACCCTATGGCTGTTTGCTCATCTATATCGAGGTCATCCCATACATCGTCGTCCATAAACTTTTTGCCGAGCAACAAATTGATGTTGCCTTCGGCGCCGGCCGCCAGGGCGGCGCCCGACCAAGCCGCCAGGATCGCCAAAACAACAGTGAATAAAACCAATTTTTTCATCTTCATTCATCTCCTTTTCTTGCTTTGAGTAGTTCCCGCACCCCCCCCTGGCGCGGTAAGTCTTGCGCGCTGTGCTATAGATCAAAAATCGAAAAGCGGCAACCCCTTTTAGTTAACATGCCTGGTAATTGTAACAGTATCCACCTTGCCAACCCGGCACCCATTTGATAGAACCCCCGGCATGGTCAATAAAACGCAACCGGGCCGTTTGATCCTGGCCTCCAAGTCTCCGCGGCGGCGCTATCTGCTAACCCAGGCAGGTCTCAAATTCGATGTGCTGCCCAGCGGTTTTGATGAAAGCGCGGTAACGTTCAGTAATCCAGCCGAGTACGTCCGAACCCTCTCCCGGGCCAAAGCCGCCGACGTCGCCCAGCGCCACCCGGAGAGCTGGGTGCTCGGCGCCGACACCATCGTGCTCATCGACGGCCAAGTGTTGGGCAAACCCAAAGGCCGTGATGCGGCCCGCGCCATGCTCGGCCGTCTGAGCGGCCAGACCCATCAGGTGTATACCGGGTACACCCTCTGTTGCCTGTCGGCGGGCAAGTGGCTGACCGATGTGGCCTGCACCGACGTCACCTTCAAAGTGTTATCCGACGACGAAATCGAATGGTACATTCATACCGATGAACCGTTCGACAAGGCCGGCGCCTACGCCATTCAAGGGCTGGGCACCTTCCTGGTCAAGCGCATCAACGGGTCGTACACCAACGTCGTGGGGTTGCCGGTGTGCGAAGTAATCGAGATGCTGATCCGGGAAGGCGTAGTCCAAATCGCCGAAGCATAATTTCAATGCACCCCGGCATGGCGCGGGGAGCGTCCGCTCCAGGACAACGACAAAGGCCGATGCAGGAGCTCATCAAAAACAACATAGCGCAGGTCAAGGCGCGCATCGCCACAGCGGCCGAACGCTGCGGCCGAGCACCGGAGTCGATCCGGCTGGTGGCTGTAGCCAAAACTCATCCCGCCGAAGCGGTACAAGCAGCCGTTGCCGCCGGCGCAACGATCATCGGCGAGAACTACATCCAGGAAGCCCGGACCAAATTCGACGCCTTGATTCACCTGCCGGTGCAATGGCACTTCATCGGCCACCTGCAGAGCAATAAAGCCAGATACGCGGTACGCTTGTTCCAATTGATTCATACGGTCGATTCCATCCACCTGGCCACGGAGTTGGACCACCAGGCGCGCAAGGCCGGCAAAGTGCAACAGATCCTCATCCAGGTGAACGTCAGCAGAGAATCATCCAAATCGGGTGTAGACGAACAAGGGGTTGTGTCTCTGGCGAGCGGCCTCGTCCGGATGCCGCACATCAGAGTCAAGGGGCTCATGACCATGCCCCCCTACTTCGACGATCCCGAACGCGCGCGCCCCTATTTCGCCGCCTTGCGCCGCCTGCGCGATCAGGTCCGCTCCCTGGCGCTCCCCAACATCGACATGGACGAGCTCTCCATGGGCATGACCGGAGATTTTGAAGCGGCCATCGAAGAGGGCGCCACACTGGTGCGCGTGGGCACGGCCATCTTTGGAGGGCGCCCATGAAGCTGTTGCTGCACACCTGCTGCGGCCCATGTACGATCTATCCGGTGCGCGCCCTGCGTGAGGAGGATGTGGAGGTGATGGGTTTTTTCTACCGCCGCAACATCCATCCTTACACCGAGTGCCTGCGCCGCCAACAAACCCTGTCCGCGTACGCCGAACAGATCAATCTGCCGTTGATCATCGCCCCGGACTACGATCTGGAAAAGTTTCTGTGCAATATCGCGTTCCGTGAAGCGGAGCGCTGCCGCTTTTGCTACCACGACCGGCTGCGCAGCGTGGCCCTGGAGGCGGCCCGGGGAAAGTTCGACGCTTATTCCAGCACCCTGCTATACAGCAAATTTCAAAAACACGAGATCATTCGCTCCATTGGCGAGGCCGTGGCTCAGGAGGTCGGCGTGCCTTTTTACTACCGGGATTTCCGCGTCGGGTGGAAAGAGGGGGTGAGCCAATCCAAGGCGCTGGGCATGTACCGCCAGCAGTATTGCGGCTGTATTTACAGCGAACGCGAACGCTATCTTGAGAAATCGACGAACTGACGAGCCATGTTTTCCAACTTCATCTACTTTATCATCGCCCTGATCACATTGACCCTCAATGCACCGACCCCGACACCGGTTTTGGAGCCGGCCGAGGCCGTGCTGGGTTTTGCCGGGATCACAGCGTTATTCGCTCTCTATACGCGCAACCGGTTCCTGAGTCTGGCCAAGCGCGTCGGCCTGGAGAGCCAACGCCGGCTGGATCAGCGTTTCGGCCTGCTGATCACCCGCCACTCTATTTTGGCACTGGCGCTCTTCGCCGCCGATGTGTGGATATTAGAGCTGCCCGCCTATCTTACGCCGTTGCGCCTCTTTGCGATCCTGCCCACCTTCAAGGATTTTCTCTTCCTCATGCTTTTCGTGGGCCATCTAACGATCATCTGGACTTTTGCGTTCGACGCCCAGCGGCTCATCTATGGGAGCGATATCGACCGCGGTACCTATGTCTATTCCAACCTGGCCTTCAGTGTGCCCGTGCTGCTGCCCTGGGCCCTTTTGTTCGCTCTTTCGGACCTGCTGCGGCTGCTGCCCCTGGAAATGCCCAAACGGGTGCTCGACAGCACCATCGGCCAGAGCCTCTACTTTTTGTTTTTTCTAGTGGTGGCCGCTGTTTTCGCGCCCGCTATGATTCAGCGTTTTTGGCGCTGCCGCCCTTTGGAAAGCGGCAGTTTGCGTCAACGCATCGAAGTATTATGTCGCTCGGCCGGCGTCCGCTATGCGGATATTGTCTATTGGCCGATTTTCGGCGGACGGATGATCACGGCCGCCGTCATGGGGCTGGTGAGTCGCTTCCGCTATATTCTCGTCACTGATGCCCTGCTGCGCCTGCTGACACCCGATGAGCTCGACCAGGTGATCGCCCACGAGATCGGGCATGTCAAACGCTACCATCTTCTCCTCTATCTACTCTTCCTGCTCGGATTCATGTTGATCTCGTTCGCGGCCTACCCGTTGAGCGTTATACTGCTGCTAATGTTCAAGCCCGCACTGGGACTGGTATTGACGCTGAAAATGAATCCGGCCGATGTCACTTATGCCTTGTACGCCTTACTGCTGGTGGTCGGCATTCTCATTTACTTCCGGTATGTATTCGGCTTTTTCATACGCAACTTCGAACGCCAGGCCGATCTGTTCATCTTCCGCATTTTTCCCAACGCCCAGCCATTGATCTCCACTTTCGATAAAATCGTTCTGCACAGCGGCCAGCCGGCCGACAAACCCAACTGGCACCACTTCAGCATCCAAGAGCGCATCGACTACCTTCGTCTCTGCGAAGCGGCGCCCCAATGGATCCGGCGGCATGACCGCAAAGTACGCAACGCCATCGCCTGGTTTCTCGTGGGATTGGTGATCCTCACCCTGGGGGTTTTACGGCTGAACCAGATGATATCCAGCCAAGGGGGGCAGCGCCTCAACATCACCGCCATCGAGAGCTATTTGACGCAGAAGGAGTTCCCGGGCTCCGAGGATGCGCTGCTATACGGCATTTTAGGCAATATGCATCTGGAGCAAGAAAGCGTCGGCGCAGCGATCAGGGCCTATGACAAGGCACTGGCCTTGAATCCAAACGAACCCGACATCATGAACAACCTGGCATGGCTGCTGGCGACCCGCACGGACCCGGGCTTTGGCGATCCCCCACGGGCCCTTATTCTGGCCCAGCGCGCCATCCGGCTTAAAAAGGCGCCGCACATCTGGGACACACTGGCCGAGGCGTTCTACGCCAATGGGCGCATTGAGGAGGCCATCCAGGCCGAAGAAAAAGCGCTGTCGATGAATCCTGAAGACAGAAGGATTTACGAGGAGCAGTTGGCGAAGTTCAAGAAGGCGAAGTAATTTATTTAATACAAACTTTGCGAACTTGCAGCAGATCGCTATTTCCACCGAACACTTTTTCGATGCCGTCCTGCTTCAGCGTCGTCATGCCGTCCTTGACGGCTTGGGCGCGGATTTCTTCCATCTGGGCCCGGCGCTGGATCAGCTTTTTCATCTCATCGGTGCCGGTCAACAGCTCATGGATGCCCATTCGGCCCCGATAGCCGGTGTTGTTGCATCTTTCACAGCCCGCGGGCTTGAACAGGGTCATGTCCGCCGCATAGGGGATATGGACGATCTTCTCAAACTCCTCCGGACCGTATTCACGTACCAGTTCATCGTATTCCGCCCGTGAGGGATTGAACGGCTTTTTACAATCGACGCAAAGGGTTCGGGCCAGGCGCTGGGCCATGATGCACAAAATGGCATCGGCGAAGTTGAATGGGTCCATGCCCATATCAAGAAGCCGGACGATACTTTCGGGGGCACTGTTGGTGTGCAGGGTGGAGAAGACCAAGTGGCCGGTCAGAGAAGCCTCGATACCGATGTGGGTGGTCTCCTTATCGCGCATTTCACCGACCATGATCACGTCCGGGTCGGCACGCAGGAACGAGCGCATGGCTGCGGCGAAGTCAAACCCGATCTTGGGTTTGACCTGAACCTGGCGCAATCCTTTCTGAGTGATTTCCACGGGATCTTCGGCCGTCCAGATCTTGGTTTCGGTTTTGTTGATGTACGAGAGTGCCGAATGCAGAGTGGTGGTTTTACCGGAACCGGTCGGGCCGCACACCAGTATCAAGCCATATGGTTTGACGACCGACTTGAGGAAATTTTCATAGTTGCGCTCGGAAAAGCCCATCTTTTCCAGGGGAATCGGTTCTCCGGCGGCCAAAATACGCATGACCACGTCTTCCATGCCCCCCTGGGTGGGAACGGTAGCCACGCGCAGTTCAATATCTTTGCCGCCGTACTTCTTGAATTTGATCTTGCCGTCCTGGGGCAGCCGGCGCTCGGCGATATCCAGGTCGCACATGATCTTGATACGCGATACGACGGCATTGCGATAGGCGAAGGGGATGGTCTGGTAGACCGTGCAGGCGCCATCCACGCGGATGCGGACCATCGTGTTCTGTTTGCCGGGATAGGGTTCGATGTGGATATCCGAGGCGTTGCGGGCATAGGCATCCAGGATGATTTTGTTGACCAGCTGTACCACGGCGCTGTCTTCATCGCCGACTCCCGATTCGGCGTCTTCGATCTCATGGGTTTCATCTTGTAACTGGGACAAAATATCGTCGATCTCGGCCATTTCGCGCTCATCGGCGGTGAACAGCTTGATGAAATCGAGGATATCCTTTTTGAAAGCGACGACAAACTTGACCGTCCGGCCGGGGAAGAGCGCTTTGATCTCATCGATGCGCGCCAGGTCGTGGGGATCGTCGATGGCCACCATGGGCTGGCCGTCTTCGGTTCTGAGGGGCACCCACACATTGGTGCGCATGAAAGGCACCTTCAATCCAGCCAGAAGATCCCCGGGGATGGGGTAGGTAGCGTTGTAGGCCACAAAGGGCATCTTATAGTATCGCGCCAGGGATTCGCCCAACTCCGATTTGGGAATCTTGTATTCCCGCAACAGCATGCTGTCGATGGGCTCTTTGCGCTGGCGCGCATCCGTAATGGCCTTGGTCAGCTCTTTCTGGGTCAGCAGGTGGTTTTCCAGCAGATAGTCGAACTTGGTGGCCCGACCCCCGCGCACGGCCATGCGCTTCTGGTTGTAAAGGGCGATGCCGATGATTTTGGCCAAATCGGCAACGGCCTTTTCATCCTCTTCGCTGAAACGACCGGGCGCTTTGCGGTTGATGAGCTGCAAGGCCCCCATCAAGTACTTTTGGAATATGATGGGGTAAACCAACACCTGCCGGGTGCGATAACCTGTTTTTTGATCCCAGCTCTTATCGAACCGAAGACTATCATCGATGGCTGTTATCTCTTTGTCATCATAGACATTGGCCACATTGAGCAGCTGGTGGGTCAAGGCGGAATAACCGGCCAGCGAATCTTTGGTTACGGGAATACGAATTTCGGCGATCTCCTCGCCGGACTTGAAGCGCGAGACCAGTTCGCGCTTAACCCCATCGATGACATACACGGTCATGCGCTCGGCGGAGAACAGGGCGGTGATCTCATCTTTCAAATCGATGAGAATTTCATCCAGATCCCGGGCCGCGTTGATCTTGTTGCCGATCTCTTGCAGCCGGGTCCTGTATTCGACTTCGGACCTCAAATGCGCAGTCCCGTTTTCACGGCCGGGCTGGGGTTGGGATGCTTTCAGCATTATTTCCTACCTGCATCATGTCGGCTCTGATCCTGATCGACCGATCCTTTGGAGGACGCCGATGGTGTCGATCTGAAATAGCGTATGATTTTTTTGGCGCCGCCACCAACCAGAAGTATCGCCATCAGATATAAGCATAAACGTGCGACCACGCTGTTACCGAAAAAGCTCCCGCTCTGCGCCAGCTCGGACATCCTTTGCGGAATGTACACGAACATCCCCAAACCGGCGAGCACCAGCGCGATGCCCCAGATCAGCTGTATCGAACGTGTGGAGGAGGGTTGCGCACTCACCATCAATCGTACACCTGTTTCATTTTTTTCAGATCCGGCCTGTGTTTATCAGGCACTATAATCGAAGCATTCCTGGAAAGTCAAATCCTTCCATTGTGCTTTTCCCAACAGCGACAGTGTCTTACCTATTTTAGAGCTACGACCGAACGCTGTGCGCGGATCTTTGTTGAAAAGGTATCGGCCGTTGCATCCCAAAAGTTAACCCCCCGCCGATCTCTTTTTGCGGTTCTGTCAGATGGCGTACAAACGGTCACCATCAATAACGTTCACCCCCTTGGCCTGGAGCGTTTGGATAGCGGCCGCGATGTTGTCGAACCGAAAGATCATGACGGCGTTCTTGGCGGTGTGCCGCACATAGGCGTACATGTATTCCACGTTGAGATCGTTGCTTTTGAGAATCTCAAGGATGCGGTGCAGCCCGCCGGGGCGGTCTTCGACCTCCACCGCCACCACCTGGGTCTTGCCCACGGTGAATCCATTGTCTTTCAACACGGAGATGGCCTTTTCCTTGTCGTCCACGATCAGCCGCAGGACACCGAAATCGGAGGTGTCCGCCAGCGCCAAGGCCCGGATATTGATGCCGGTTTCGGCCAGAATGCCAGTGACTTCCGACAGTCTTCCCGACTTGTTCTCCAAAAAGACCGATATTTGCTCAACGTGCATCGTGCCCTCCTTTATAGCTTGCGATTGTCCACCACCCGCACCGCCTTGCCTTCGCTGCGGGCGATCCCCTTGGGTTCGACCAGTTTGACTGTGGCCGATACGCCCAACAGCTCCTTGATGTTCTTTGAAATAACCCTTTCGATGGTTTGCAGCTTTTTCACTTCGTCGGAGAACATCTTTTCGCTGACTTCAACCCGCACGGTAAGTACATCCAGCGGCCCTTCGCGATCCACGATCAGCTGGTAGTGGGGTGTGACCCCTTCGGTATCCATCAGCACACTTTCGATCTGGGAGGGGAACACATTGACGCCGCGGATGATCAGCATGTCGTCGCTGCGTCCGGTGACGCGACTCATGCG
>JBAQGR010000470.1:0-1904 GCA_049287895.1 Desulfatitalea sp. | reverse complement strand
GCACGATGGCCGCCAGCGGCTGTTTGACCGGAGGTATAGCCAGGGCCGCCATCAACAGGGCGATGGCCAGGGCCAGGGGCCATTGATAGCGATCGGCCCACACCTGCCTGCGACCGCTCTCCACGGTAGCGCCGGCCATCTCGCCGCGGATGTGCTCCCGGTAAATCACATCCAGGTCCATGTCGCCGGCCACCGAGCGCACATAGGTGCCGCCTGTAGTTACGGCCATGCGGGTCAGCAAGGGTTCGTCCATGCGGGTCATTACGATCTGCCCGTCCGGCCCCTTTTGAAACCCACCGCCAGCCATGGGCACAGGCACCCCTTCGGCCGAGCCCACGCCGATGCAAAAGAGCTTGACCCCCGCCTTTTGAGCTGCCTGGGCCGCTTCCTCGGGGTCTCCCCGGCCGGTATTCTCGCCGTCGGTGATCAGAATGATGGCTTTATCCGCCGTGCTCTTGGGATTGCTGGCCGCCAGGGCAGTCTGCAGAGCGGCACTCAGATCGGTGCCGCCCATGGGCAGATAGTCCGGGGTCAGCACATTGAGAAATAGATCAAAAGCGCTGTAATCGGTGGTCAACGGGCACTGCAAAAAAGCGGTGCCGCTGAAGGCGACCAACCCCACCCGGTCGCCCTGAAGCATGGCCAGCAGATCGATAATTTCCCGTTTGGCGCGATCCAGACGCGTGGGCTGGATGTCCTGGGCCAACATGCTGCGCGAACAATCCAGGGCAATGATCAGGTCCACGCCGTGGCGCTCGACCGTCTGCCACTGAAAGCCATACTGGGGGCCGGCCAGGGCGACCACCAGCAGCAAGCTGGCGGCCAGTACCATGGCCGCGCGCAACCGGCGCCGGCCTTGGATGCCCGGCGGCACCAGTCCGGCCAGGGCGCGCCGGTCGGCGAACCGTTCCAGAATGATGCGCCGCTTGCGCCAACCGTAGAAGTAGGCCAGCAGCAGCAACGGCACGACCCAGATCAAAAACAGCATTTCCACGCGGGCGAATTTCATGGGATCTCCAGAAACCGCGTATTCTTGAGCACGATCCACGCCGCCAGCAACAGCAGGGGCGGCGGCAGCAGATAGATGTAGAGTTCTTTGTATTCGGCGAACCCTTGCACCGTGACCTTGTTCTTCTCCAGGCTGTCGATGGTGGCGTATATCTTTTGCAGCGCCTCCAAATCCTCGGCCCGGAAGAAGCGTCCGCCAGTCTCGTCGGCAATAGCCCGCAAGCCGGTTTCGTCCAGATCGTCCTCCTGGTAGACATAGCGCCGGCCGAAAATGGGATCGTCGATGGGCACCGGTGCGCGGCCCTTGCCGCCTACGCCGATGGTGTAAATTTTGATCTCCTTTTGGCGGGCGATGCCGGCCGCGGTGAGCGGCTCCAACTCGCCGGTATTGCTGCGGCCGTCGGTGAGTAGGATGATGATGTTGGAGCGGCTTTCGATGTCCGCCAGGCGCTTGACGCTGATGCCGATGGCATCGCCGATGGCCGTGTTTTTTCCGGCCGCTCCGATTTCCAGGCGCTCCAGGATAGCGGCAATGGTCTGGTAGTCGCGGGTCAACGGCAGCTGCGTGTAAGCCTGGCTGCCGAAGACCACCATGCCGATGCGGTCGCCGGTGCGCCGGGCGATAAAGTCACGCACGACCCTCTTGATGGCCTGCAGCCGGTTCATGCGCTGGCCCTGATAGGTGAAATCCTCGGCCGCCATGCTGCCCGACAAATCCACGGTCAACACGATATTGATGCCTTCGGTCTCGGTCGGCAGGCGCTGGGTGCCCCACTGGGGCCGGGCCAATGTCCCGATCAGCAGCACCAGGACCAGGTAGTAGAGAGCGGGCAGCGTTCGATGCACGGTCAAAGCCGGCGACGGCACCAGTCCGGCCGCAACGCGCGTGTCCGCGC
>JBAQGR010000469.1:0-3185 GCA_049287895.1 Desulfatitalea sp. | reverse complement strand
AAGACATTAAAAAATCCAAGCATGCTTCATTCTTATAATTATGCATTACAAAATCCGCTAAAGTTCACTGATGTAAAAGGATTGCAATGCGGTCCAGGGCAGACAGGCGATGTTTTAATTCCAGATTTATGGTTTGAAGAATGCTGTATTGAGCACGATAGCTGCTATGCTGGAGAGGATCCTCATTGCCACAAAACTCGGGAAGAATGTGATAACGAATTTTGTAATTGTACTGTTAGTGCATGTCAGGGGTCTATGTTGTATTTACAATGCCTCTCTGCTGCTAGAACGTATTGCAATAGAGCTAAAGAACAAGGCGGAGGTTATTACAACTACGATAGAAAATGCGATTGTGAATCCAAAGAAAAATAAACGTTTATGGGTGTTGAAGTTAAGTCATGTTGGCACACAGTGGAACCAGCTATCAGTGCACTTGAGGATAAGGTAAGTGACAATAGACCATTTTGTTCACCCACAGGAAAGCAGAAAGGCCTCAGGTAATAGGTTTTCATCCATGGCGTTTAGTCTTTGAAGCCATTCGGATTTTGCAATAACAGGTTAATGTAAATATATATTATTGTAAAATGGTTTGCTTGGAAAATGGTTGCTATGAATATTGATGTTGTAGGGATTATTTCTGTTTGGCTAAACCTTATTTGGCTAATATACTGGCCTCTTATTTTTGTACCTTTATTTTTGTGTTTTAATAGAAAAAAAATAAAAATAAAATTATTATATCTTATTATTTCTATTGTAGTTTGCTTCGGCATAAATTTTATTTTTGAGTTTACCTTCTCATTTATTGTTTCAAATCATTTTCAAAATTCTGCGGAATTCATTTTAGAAAATGCTAAGTTGCTTTCATTCACTATGTTACTATTAAAGCTTGCATTATCTTTTGTAGTTATAAATTGGTATTCAAAACTGAATTACTTCAAAAGGTAGAGGGCAAGGGAACCGGGAAGGAACCGGGAAGGAACCGGGAAGGGACCGTGACGGGACGTCCATAAGCATATAAATAAGTCACAAATGATTGATAGATGGCGGTTAAGGAAAGAATTGCTTCTTCTTTAACCGCCGTTTGTCTTTTATCAAATCGCCTTCATTCCTTTTTTAGGGGTGGCGGGCGGGAATAGATCTCAAATAGACGCCGCCGCCTTGCACGGAACCCGCACAACACCGCAGCCCGAGCCAACCACAAAACCCCGCCGGGCCTGGCGGGCGCCGTGCCCCTGATGACATAGTCCGGCTTATCGGGCGTCGGGCCAAAGCGCCACCGGCCCCATGTCCGATAAGTGAGGTTGGATTATGTAAGAAGAGGCACGGCGCATGACAGGCCCATTGCTACGCGGGCCGTTGGCGGCGGCTACCGCTTCATAAAGGCCGCAGTTTATCGATGATCCGGCGGGCTTGGTCCATCCTGTCGTCAATGACCCTATCCACATCCTTCTCCCAATGCGGACCTGGGGCAAAAAGGGTAAACAAAAAGCGTTCCATGGACCGGCGGGATAGCTTTATATCATTGCTGTGGCTGCCGCCCATCCTCAACCGGTAATAGTGCTCACCGGCACCAATCCTGTCTTCAAACAAGTCGGTGTAATCATTTATCGCCCGCGTGTGCGACCACTGGAATTGCACCGGATTGCAAGCGTTGAGCTTGGTCACCAATGCGGCGATCTCATTATTTGAGTAGATGGGTTCCGTTGCCTACTTCTCGACTGCTTGTTGGGCCTTGTTTCTATCGGCGATTACTTCGACAAATTGAAGCACGGCCTTTTTATCCTTCTCAGAAAAGCCCTCAAGCACCTTGATCCTTCGCCATAGGGCAGCAAGTTTGGGGTCAAGGGCGATTTGGGTCTTTTTGATGCCTAACAGTTCGTCCGCCGATACGTTCAAGGCTTGTGACAGCGGCGCTATCAGGTGTGTCGGCGGGTATTTGGTCTCGCCTTCGTAATAAGCAATGACACGCTTGGAAACGCCGATCTTGTCGCCCAATTGCTGTTGCGTCAGGCCGCTTGCCTTCCTGAACGTGGTCAGTCTTTTGCCGAAATTTATTATAACCGGTTCATTCTTCATGGTCGTTTTATACCATGGCTTTTTGGTATTGGGATTTTTAGGTTGACACAAAGATACGAAAATCGTATTTAATCAAAGCAGCCCTAAAAAGTCAAAAGTTACTGATTTTTTTCTTGACTGGCTTCAAACGGGGATTTGCCAAAAAGGAAAGCCATCAGCCTTAGACTTTAGAGGGTTTGCGGCTGATGGCTTGGAAGGTCAACAAAGGGCTGCAACCCTTTGTCTTGCCCACCTGTTTAGCGCATCTCCCCAAAAAAATCAATGTGTTGAAAGGAGGTGAGGAGCCTTTGCAAGGTACCGTTGAGGTCACCGATCTGTTTAAAGGCGCTTATTTGCTGTGCATGGGTGGCGATCTGGCCGAAGTGCGGGTTCGCAATAACGGCAAGCGCATCGCCAGCTTCCTGATCACCGGCCCGGACCTGGAGCGCCTGGACAGCGACTACCGGGCAGGCCGGGCGCTGGTCAACCCGGTTCAATTGCGAGAAAGCCTGAACCATCTGCGGGATGTGATGTTTGAAAAACTCAGACACGATGAGGGGAGAAGAAGAGATGACGATAGAGCAGGCGGTAATCGATCAAGCCAAGCGTACTGACCTGGTGGCCCTGGTGCAGGCCAAGGGCATCGAGTTAAAGAAAAACGGCAAGGGGTACTTCGGGCTTTGCCCCTTCCATGCCGACAAAAACCCATCCCTTTCCATCAACCCAACCAAGAACCTTTGGCAGTGCTTCGGCTGCGGGGCCGCAGGCGACGCCATCCGCTTTGTGGAGCTGTTCGACCAGGTGGACTTTAAGGAAGCAGTCAAACGCTTATCGGACAATGGTTTTAAAACCACCGCCGCCAAAGCCGAGCCCCAAGAACCACCCAATACTCTATCCGTCAAAGAGCGCAAGCTGCTGGCCCGCGTGGTGGCCCACTACCAGCACACGCTGAGCCAGGACAGCCGGGGCGTAAACTACCTCAAGCAGGAACGGGGCATCACCGACCCTCAATCCTTGAAAGACTTCGGCACCGGCTACGTCAACGGCACCCTGCAAGAGATCCTGCCCCAGGACGAAGAAGTCAAAGCGGCCCTTAAAAAGATCGGCATCCTGAACGCCAAGGGCCATGA
>JBAQGR010000468.1:0-2883 GCA_049287895.1 Desulfatitalea sp. | reverse complement strand
TTCAATATAGATGGAAGCGCGGTGGCCGATATTCTCCGTCAGCGGCAGAACGATAAATCCAAACGAAGTTAGAAAGTCCTTGATCTGTTTATGCTGATTTTTGTTTTTGGCGCACTGTAAAAGCTCCATATAAGTTTGGACGGAAAGAAATCTTTTTTCCTCCTTTTCCATGAGTTTGGCCGCTTTTTCGTTGCTCCTCTGTGCCCATATAAAAATATCCGTATCAAATATCATCGTATCTGGGCCTCCTTAAATCGTTCAGCTCATCCAAGACCGATTTATTAGTATCCTGGGAGCGCATGCCGAAAAAGGGGTGCTCCAGCATCTTCAATCCTTTTTGAGGTTCCATGGGTATTAACACCCCTTTGACTTTGCCCCGGTAGTAAAGGGTCACTTTTTCATTTCGATCCAGCGCTTTGAGGACATCATTCATTTTGTACCTTAAATCGACGACAGACGCTTTCATGACGTGGTCTCCTTTCATATGTATAGTTGCACTATACATATGAAAGCGATCGACTTCAAGCATTAGTAATGTTTTGGCCGTAATCCCTCCCCCATACCATCTCTTCTCAGGCAGATTCCTTTGGTGGTAACGATACCACCAGCGGAATAATGCATGCGTGCTATAGGTGGAGGTAACTCTGGCATCGATTATTATTTGGCATTTCCGCGCTCGCGGTTTAGAATGCCCCCCATGCGCCATTACCTTTAACTTCATGGAGGCAACGATGTCCTACGAGAATCTCATCGTGTCGGTCGATGACCGTTTCCTGGGCGAGATTACCCTGAACCGCCCCGATCAACTGAACACCTTCAACAGTGCCCTGGCCGGGGAACTCTTTGACGCCCTGTTGGCCCTAGACAACGATCCCCAAGTTCGTGTGGTCTTGCTCAAAGGGGCGGGCAAGGCATTCTGTGCCGGCATCGACGTGAAAGAGCTGTTCGGCAAAACGGCCATGGAGTACAGGGCTTGGATCGAGCACATGGAGCGACCCCTGGTGACGATAGCGCGCATGAAAAAGCCGGTGATCGCCCAGGTTCACGGGGTGGCGGCGGCCAACGGCGCCGGGCTGGTGGCCGCGGCCGATCTGGCCATCGCCGAGGAGACCGCCAAAATGGGATTGACGGCCATCAACGTCGGCCTCAACTGTGTGGGGCCGGTGGTCCCGGTGGCCCGTTCGTTGGGCCGCAAGAAGGCCCTCGAACTTCTCTTCTGCGGAGATTTGATCAAGGCCCCCGAGGCCCTGGCCATGGGCCTGATCAACCGCGTGGTGCCCAAAGTCGACCTTGAAAAGGAAGCCCGGGCCTGGGCGCACAATCTGGCCGCCAAAAGCCCCATCGCCCTCCAAATCGCCAAACAAGCCTACTATCGGGCCGAGGACATGGCCTATTCCAACCAATTCGAGTATATGAACGAAGCCTTCGCGCGGCTTTGCACCACCAGCGACGCCAAAGAAGGCGTCACGGCCTTCTTCGAAAAACGTCCGCCCAAATGGGAAGAGAAATAGCGATCCCATTGCGGAAAGGCGGCCACAAAAATTGCCTTGACCTGGTTCCGCCGATATTGTAGCAAGACAAATCACGCAGCGGCCCTTGGGCCTTAATTGGGAAGACGGTGCGAATCCGTCGCGGTCCCGCCGCCGTAACCGGGGACGAACGTCGCCACCATGTCACTGTCCGCAAGGATGGGAAGACGCGACTAGTAGAACGATCCGGAAGCCGGAAGACCTGCTCGCGACCCATCTGTATTTGCTTTGCCCCTCGTGGTAAGGGGGCGGGGTATTTTGGCTGTGGGATTAAAAACGGTATCCCCGGACCTGTGGTATCAGGTCCGGGGATTTTTTTTTGGACGGCCGGGGCGGTCATCGCTCCAACGAAAAGTCGAATGGGAGACCACTTGATGCAAAAGCATAAATTAACTTGTTTTGTTGTGGCGTTGATACTGCTCTTCTGCGCCTCCGTTTGCGCGGCTGGCGAGCATGGGAGCCAGGCGCCCCGGAAGGTGGGCATTCTGCTGGTAACCTTCGGCTCCAGTGAAGCCTCGGCCCAGGTGGCGTTCGAAAATATCGATCGCAAGGTGGCGGAGGCCTATCCGGGCGTCAGCGTGCGCTGGGCTTATACTTCCCATATCATACGCGAAAAATTGGCCGGGCAGGGCAAGCATCTGGATTCGCCGGCTGTGGCGTTGGCCCGCATGCTGGATGAACGCTTCACCCACGTGGTCGTCCAGTCGCTGCACACCATCGCCGGCGCCGAATACCACGATCTGCTGCGCACCGTGGCCGGTTTCAAGACCATGGGCGGGTTCGAGAAGATCGCGTTGGGTGATCCGCTAATGGCCACCCAGGAGGATATGGCGGCTATCGTGACGGCCATCGTGGGCGTCGTTCCCAAGGAGCGCAAGAAAAGCGAGGCGGTGGTGCTCATGGGCCACGGCACCCACCATCCGGCCAACGCTTTTTACGCGGCCCTGATGTTCCAGTTGCAACTCCAGGACCCCAACATTTTTGTGGGAACGGTGGAGGGCTATCCGGATATCGATCTGATCAAGACGCTGATGCAGGCCAAGCGGATCAAGAAGGCCTACCTGATGCCGTTCATGTCGGTGGCCGGCGACCATGCCAAGAACGACATGGCCGGCGATGAAGCGGATTCCTGGAAATCGATTTTTACCAAGGCCGGGATTCAATGCGTGCCGGTGATGAAGGGCACCGCGGAGTATGACGACTTTGTGAGTATCTGGGTCGGGCATATCGGGGCGGCGATGGAACAGTTTGCGCGTTAGCCTGTGGGGTGGTTATCGGGTTTGAGATTCTGTGACGAGAAGCAGTAGATGATGGGCACTGAAAAAGAATATCTTTTTTCTCTTGCGCGGTGGCA
>JBAQGR010000467.1:0-4183 GCA_049287895.1 Desulfatitalea sp. | reverse complement strand
CAATGACCCGAGGCGGTGCGTCGTACTATCGGCCACCGCCGCCGCCACCACCACCACCACCTCCACCACCACCACCTCCTCCACCTGCGCCTCCGGCACCAGCACCAGCTCCCTGGCCTTGGCCCTCGCCGTGTCCCGCGGGCCCCATGCCCGTGCTGCCGGACGAATGGCCTTTGCCTGAAGAGGATGCCGGTTGTTGAGCGTGTTGCAGGTTCAGGCTGTGTTGGGCTTGCTGGGCGGTCTGAGTGCCGCGAACCACTTTCACTGCTTCGGTAGTAATTTGCTCATCGGAAATATCCCGGCTGCGCGCGGCTTTTACCAGGAAAGCCAGATCCACTGGGAATGTAGTGAAATAATGGGTGTCCAACCCCGCGGTCACGACCTTTTGGGAAGCATCCGAGGGTAACCCGGCCTGCTTGAGCACGGCATAGAAGGTGAGCGCTTCCATGTGTTCAGCGAGCCCGACGGCCGGCGCGGCGTTGAACACCTGCCGGACTTCCTCGGGGGTAAGACCGGCCGCCAGCAGGTCGGCGGTGCGTGTCACGGCCGCGGGGGCCATGGGGTCGCGACCGCCGAACGCCTTCACCAAGCGGCCTGCCGAGTGCAACTGCTCGATCTGCTGCGCGAGTACTTCGCTGATGCGGCGTGGGGGGACCTTTTTGGACAACCCCTCTTCCAGTTTGTCCACCAACGGGGTGGCGGGCAGCGCTTGACCGGCGGCGGCGCCGACGCTTTCGATCCATTGGGCCAGATCCTTTTCAGCCACCGTGTAACGATAACCGGCCGTCAACATTCGGTTGAGGTCGTTCTCCGATACCCCCGCGGTTCGGGCCCCCTGGACGGCATCGACGATGGCCCGGTTTTCCCTTGCCCAGGCTGTTGATAGGCAGCACTGCAGCAAACATATACTCAGTAGTAGTAGCTTAAATTTCGTTTGCATTCTGTTTGCCATTTTCGACGATGAGTGCCGAGTTAAGATTGCCGAAACCGTCGTCCTGCTGCAACAAAGAGTGTGGGTCCGGGACGAGCCATTGGTCGTCGATCAAAAAAGCATAGGCGTAGCGGCCCTGGGCCAAATCCAGACGCAATCGCCACGGCGCTTCGGGAGTTTCTCTGTGCATCTGGTGATCGTCCGGATTCCAGTGGTTGAAGGAACCGATCACAGCCACTTTGTGGGCCGCTGGCCACTCCAGGACAAGGGTAACCGATTTGAGACCGGTAGGACCCTCCGGCAACGATCCCCGCCCACCCAAATATCCTTTTATAAAAGCCGCACCGCCCACGATCAGTATGATCGCGATGGCCACCGGAGCCACCCGAACCGGGATAGCGGTCCAGGGGGTCTGGATACGGCGCCACCATATTTCCCACCACGGCCGTTTTTTGGGTTGAATACGCCGCATGATCGCATCCACCAGAGCCGGCGGTGGATCAGCATCCGGCATGCGCGCGATCCGGCCGGCCAGCGATCGCAGGCTCTCTTGGGACCCGGGCTTCTCTTCTGATTGGGTCACGTTTTCTCTCCATCAACTCATTTCGGTGGAACCGGGTGATTCTTCCAGATGCAGCATGTCCCGCAACCGTTGCAGCCCTCTTTGGACGCGCATCTTGGCGCCGCTGGTGGAGATGCCCAGGGCCAGGCCCACATCGCGCATCGCCAGCCCTTCGTGAAAGCGCAGGATCAACGCTTCGCGATACTCCTCCTGCAGCTGGGACAGGAGGAGGGGCAAGCGGCTGGCATCCAACTGATAGCACAGGTGCTTGATGCCATCGCCTTGAAGCGTGTCGGCGGCACAGCCCTGCTGATGCAACCGGGTGGCATCGGCCGCGCTCTTTCGCTTGCGCAAATGATCGCGGGCCAGGTTTATCCCGATGGCGTAGATCCAGGGGAAAAAACGGCCGGATGGCCGGAACCGTTCCAGGTTCGCATACACTTTGAGAAAGGCTTCCTGGGTCAAATCGGTGGCATCCTCCCGGCTGCCTGTCATGCGCAGCATCATATTATATATCGGGCGCTGATAGCGGCGGACCAAAACGGCGAACGCCTCAGCATCGCCATCGAGGATCGCGCTGATCAGTCTATTTTCCTCCGTTGTATCCATTCAAACCACAGTTCTGGAACCGGTGCGATAGCTTCCATAGGACTATACGGTGTCCAAGGACAAAGCGTCACAACCTATTCGATCATCACCACCGAGTTTTGCTTTCCAAATCCGTCATTCTCCACAAACAGCGCCTTGGGGTCCATCACCCACTCTTTGCCATCCACCACGAACGCATAGTGGATCGGACCGTGGGGCAGACGAAGGCGGATGGACCAGACCCCCTGGCGCTGCACCAGGCAATGGCTGTCGTGGGCCCACTGATTGAAGTCACCGGTGATGCACACCGATTTGGCCTTGCCTTCGAAATTAAAAACCACCTCATGCAGCTCCGCATTGGGTCCTGTCGTGCGGTAGGCGGCGCAACCCAGCACCATCCCCACAACCGCGCACAAAATGGCCAGTCGTTTTTGCATCGATGGCTACTCCTGGCCCCCGGATGTTTCGGCCCGGACCCGCCAGATTTGGTAGTAAGGATAGTTCTCGGCGTGCAAGCTGAAAAAATCGGGATCGGGCTTCTGGAAGATGTAAAGCCGGCTGAAAAGGGAATCGGCGAAGGTGCGATCCATCAACGTTCCGGAGCGTGTCGGTGCATGGTAGGTGAAGATCAGGCCCTTGCCATTGGTATAGCGCTGTTCGTTCCAGGTTTGGCCCTCCTGGAGATGGGCCACAGTCAAAGGATAGGTCGCCTGGCCGATGGTGATGGTTCCTTGTTTCAGATCCACATTGAAATCGTCCGCTTGAATTGTATCCCCCTCGCGCCGGCCGTTGGGCAGCCATTTGAATACCGGGTGGATGCCATCGCGTTTGTCCGGGTCCCAGGTGCCGAACCAGTACCACCAATAGGTGGTGCGTGCCAGGCGCAGGTCCAGAAAAAGGTAGATGTCCCGGATCGCCGGGGGAAAAAAGAAAGCATGCCACTCTTGTACCGGCGCCAGTCCGGCCCTTTCCAGGGGACCAGTGGCGGCAGCGGGACCCGCGGAGAGAACCTCTTTGACGAGCGCCATCGCCCTGGCCGGGCTTTGCATGACCGCAAAGAGTTTTTCCAGGCCGCCCGGTCCGCGGGCCGCATAAAAGCGCATGAAGCGAGCCGCCAAAGGTGCGCTTTCGGCCACCAGGGGCATGGCATTGCTGACGGTGCGCAGGCCGCCGTGCAGGCTGCCGTCGTTGATGGTGGCGCGATCCGCCCAGTAGAGCAGGGGATAGCCGTGGTCCCACCAGGCCCACACCAGCGCCGTTTTGTCCGTGGTCCGGGCGAGCTGATCCATGCCCGCGATCATCGATGGCATCTCCTTGGGCCAATAAACCTTGCCCACGCTCTCTTTGAAGGGAATGAAAACCAAAACTGCAATCAGCAGCGGCGTTGCGTAATGCAGCGGCTTCCACCGGGTGCGCAATTGCCAGAGCCATTGGGCCGCAAACCCCAGGCCCACGGCCAGAAAGGGGGTCAGGAAGATTAAAAAGCGACGGGCGAAAAGAAAGGTGAGCGCTCCGATGGCAAAGGGAACGATCAATGCGGCGGCCCTGCGGCGCTGCTGCCAAAAAAGTGCGGCCAGACCGACCAGCCCAAGGGCAAAACTCAGCGGGTGGCCGGTGCTCATTTCGACCATGTCGGCCAGGGCCATTTTTTTTTGTTCGTGCACCGATACGCCCACATTGGGGAAAGCATCTCCTTGCTGCTTGGAGATATAACCGAGTTGCCCGAGGGCTTGCTGAAACGGGGCCACGACGATCCGGGGGCCTTGCCACGCGACGACCCCCGCCAGGGCGGCCAGGCCGACACACAGCGCCACCCGGCGCTCGCGGCCCTGGGGGCGATAGTAGAGCAGCAGTACGATGGCCAGGGGCGAAAGGCAGATCAAGGTGACGATGGCCGGCGTTTGGTCCCACCAGAGTAAAAAGAGAAGATACGCCGCCAATCCCGAGGCCAGGTAGGCATAGCGTTGCAGGCCGGTGGCCAATCCGAAACGGATGAACAGATAGCAGATGAGCAGCAGGAAGGTGACGTTCAGGCAATCGGTGTCAAACCAGCCCATGTGGCTGCGGTAGACATAGTAGCTGGGGAAAAGCCCCATGGCCAC
>JBAQGR010000466.1:0-18561 GCA_049287895.1 Desulfatitalea sp. | reverse complement strand
GATCATGGCGGTTCCCAGGTCTTTGGATATCTCCACCAGCCGGGCGGCATCCTGGTAGTGAATGACGGCTTGCACAATGGCATGGGCCATGCGGGGCGGATTCTGGGATTTGAAAACCCCCGAACCGACAAACACACCGTCCGAACCCAGGGCCATCATCAGCGCGGCATCGGCCGGCGTGGCCACGCCGCCGGCGGCGAAATTGACGACCGACAACCGCCCCAACTCGCGCGTCTGTTGGACGAGTGCCACCGGCACGCGCATTTCACCGGCCTTTTGTACTAGTTGATGCGCATCCATCCCCTTGAGCGCCGCGATCTCTTCATTGATGGCGCGCATATGGCGCACGGCTTCCACGATATTGCCGGTGCCGGCTTCGCCCTTGGTGCGGACCATGACCGCCCCTTCGTTGATGCGCCGCAGGGCTTCTCCCAGGTTGCGCGCACCGCACACAAAGGGCACTTTGAACGGCGATTTGTCCACATGCCGGCTCTCGTCGGCCGGGGTCAGCACCTCGCTCTCATCGATAAAATCGACTCCCAACGCTTGCAGAATGCGGGCTTCCATGAAGTGGCCGATGCGCACTTTAGCCATAACGGGGATGGTGACCGCCTTCATGATGGCCTGAATCATGGCCGGATCGCTCATGCGGGCCACCTGGCCGTCCTTGCGGATATCGGCCGGCACCCGCTCCAGGGCCATGACCGCACACGCACCGGCCTCCTGGGCGATACGCGCCTGCTCGGGGTTAGTCACGTCCATGATGACGCCGTTCTTGAACATCTCGGCAAAACCTTTGTTGATTTTCTCGCGTTCCATGAATCCTTCCTTTACATTAATCTCGCGGATGAACGGCCACAGTCAGTGGCCGCACCGATGGCGCCATGCGCTCCCATTGTATCTGCTGCCATCAACAAGGTGCGCATGGCATGTTGCAAAACATGTCACATTCATATAAGTAGCATAGTACAATTAATAACTTGTCCTATGTGTGTCAAGCATGAAATCAAAATTGCCTCTTTACCAGACGATCGCCGAAACTATCAAGGTGCGAATTGAGGCCGGCCAGTATAAACCCGGCGAAAAAATTCCGCCCATCCGTCAGCTTACCAAGAGCCTCGGTGTCAACAAAGCCACCGTGCACAAGGCCTTCGAACGTTTGAAGCGGCAAGGGCTCATCGAAAACAAAGTGGGCAGCGGCTCGTATGTGCGCTTTCCCGATAAGATTCATTCGGCATCCGGTGCATTTGACTTCCGCACCGACTATCTGGACGAGCATTTTTTCCCTTATCAATATGCCCAGACGATTTTCAACCAGTTGTTTGACTCGGAAAAAGCCCACGCGCTGGCACCCTCGCCCGTTGGCGGCGACCCGGAACTGTTGCGGGTACTCAGCCGCCACTACCACTTGCCGGTCGAGCGCATGCTGATCATTTCAGGTGCGCAGCAAGGGTTGGACCTGGTCTCCAAGGTCTTTGCCGCCAATATTTCCGAGTCGATCCTGTTCGAAGACCCCACCTACCCCGGCGCCATCGGCCTCTTTCGCGCGCGCCATTTTGTACCTCTCGAAAAAGACGGTCCTGACATAGATCAACTGGACCAGCGGCTGTCGGCCTCCATCCGCTTGTTTTACACCATGCCGTCGGTGCACAATCCCACGGGGATCTCTTACAGCAGCGCCAAGAAGGAGGCGGTGGCCCGGCGTGCTCTCCGGCACGGGTTTTACATCATCGAAGACGACTACCTGGGAGAGTTGACTCAGGTTGCTCCGCGTCTGGTCGATCTGGCACCGCAGCGGACCATCCACATCAAGTCCTTTGCCCAAACAACGTTGGCCGGCATCCGACTGGGAATCATGGTAGTGCCCGAAGATCTTTTCGATCGATTCGTCTTCGCCAAATACTCCTCGGATATCACCTCTTCCGGATTGCTGCAGAAGTTCCTACGCGAATTTTTCAAGCAGGGTCTCTACAGCCGCCATATCGAAACGGTCCGCGACCAGGTTGTCCACAGGCGGCATCGCCTGCAGGCGGTCATCGGCCAATGCCCCGGCTGTTCGTTCGACCCCAACCAGGCGGGTTACAGCCTGTGGGTCAAATCCTGCAACGGCCAGCACCTTACCCCGCCCGCCTGGTGCCGTGGCGAAGAGTTCTCCTTCGCTCCGGCATTCAAATCCTTTTTCAGATTGGCATTCATGCACATGGATGATGTGGGCTTTGAACAAAGCCTGGTCTATCTGCGGAATTATCTTGCGGGATCTCCCATGGGTGCACTCGCCGATGGGACGAATCAATCGAACTGAGTGGCGAGCTGAGCGGCGCGGCCGTGCATGGTTTGGAGAAAGCGATGGCAGCCGTCGCAAAACCGATCCCCCCGGCCATCTACCACGACGCGCACGTACCCTTGATAACCGAACCGATTGAACTCGCCTTTGCTCATGGGGCACAGAGCGCCATCCGCGGCAAAGGTATAGGTGCCGTGGTCCGTCAATCCCAGGTTGTGCCCCACCTCGTGCAGACTCACCTTCAGGGTACGGTCGACCAGTAGCTGGTAATCGCTGTCCGATTCGATGCGTTCGGGACTTAATTTGCGGGTGGAGACCACCGCCACGTCGTTGCGCGGATTCTTACCGCCGATGATCGCATTGTAAAACTCGTCCGCATCTTTGGTTTTCAGATCGGCATCCGTTATGCCCAGAGTGTGCCCCTTGAACTCGGTGTGCAGGATCATGGTGAGCAGAAAGGCATCGATGCTGTCGGTGACCGGACTTTCGTGGTGGGAGAGCTGGACATTGCGAATAACGCCCCCGAAGGCCGACAGGAGTCTGTCGCCGATCTGGTGCAATGTGCTGTAAGAGATTACGTTGCCAACGCGGACGATGGTGAGTTTGTCCATATTCCCCAGCATGATCGACCCCCTGGCAATACCGGCGCCTGTTCCGTCGCCTGCTATTCATCCTCTACCGAAAATGAATATCGGCATCTTCGGCCCAAAGGTTAAGCGCGTGTGTAACCATGATAGATTCGGTAAGCGCTCTGCACCACCCCAGGCGTTCAACGATCTCCTGAAAAGATCGATCCAGAGGGGCCACCAGGCGCAACGGCGCGCCGCTGCGCGGATGGCTCAGCTCCAAGGCCACAGCGGCCAGAAGCAGTCGGTGACAACTGAAATGTTCCCGGAACAGACGGTTGTGGCGGCCATCGCCATAGATGGTGTCGCCGATCACGGGATAACTGATATGATGGAAGTGCCGCCGGATTTGATGCATACGCCCGGTATGGGGAAAAACAGCCACCAGCGAGTAGCGGCAGGTGGAAAAACGGCCCATGGCAACAGGTATCTCAACGGTGGCCAAGCGCGCGAATGCGGTCATGGCCGGCTTGGGGATCTGTCCGCGTTTGGGCGCATCGGCATTGCCGGTCAAGGGGTGGTCGATGGTTCCGGCCGGGTCCACAAAACCCCTCACCACGGCGATATATGTCTTGGCGACCCACCGCTGCCGGAAATCTTCGGCCAGCAGGCGTGCCGTTTCGGGTGAAAAAGCAAAAAGCAGCACGCCGGAGGTGGGCCGGTCCAACCGGTGTACTGGATAGACCTCCCGTCCGGCAAGGTCGCGGGTCATTTGCAGCATAAACCCTTGGCGCCGGCCGTCGGCGGCCCCACGGTGCACTTTGATTCCGGCCGGCTTGTGCACGGCAATAAGGTCGTCGTCCCGATATAGAATCCGCAACTTTAAATTTTCCACTTTCCACTTTCATCTCCGGCGAAGCCGGCTTAGGTCTCGCCCTTGTTTTAAGGCGTTAACTGGGATAATAGCACAGCACGACACCATTCCAAAAAGGATACCAAGGAACGGATCATGATTACTCTGCTCGACTATGGCGCCGGCAATGTGCGCAGCGTGGTCAACGCCATCGAAAGCCTGGGAGAACAGGTCAAAACAGCCGCCCGCGCGGAAGATATCCTCTCGGCCGAAAAACTGGTCTTTCCCGGAGTGGGAGCCTTCGGCAACATGATGCAGATCCTGCGCGCCAAACAGTTCCTCGCCCCCCTAAAAGAATACCTTCTGTCCGGCCGGCCGTTTCTGGGAATCTGCCTGGGCATGCATGCGCTGTTCGAGTTCGGCGAAGAGTCGTTCGGCACCCAGGGGCTCGGCATTCTCAAAGGACAAGTCAAACGGTTTGCCACCGATCTGGCCGTGCCCCACATCGGCTGGAACGGCATCAAGATCCGCCAGCCGTCGCGCCTCTTCAACGGGTTACGCGGCGATGAAAAATTTTACTTCGTTCACTCCTACCATGTGGTGCCCGATGAGCAGGATGTGATCCTGACCACCACCGATTACGGCTACGAATTTGTCAGCGCCGTGCAGCGCGGCAATATCATCGGCACGCAATACCATCCGGAAAAAAGCGGCGCGGCCGGCCTGCGCCTCTTGGGTAACTTCCTGGACACGACCGTTGCGCCGGTTCGAGTGAATCACAACCTTGAAAAGAGTCGCTTGGCCAAACGCATCATCGCCTGCCTGGATGTACGCGCCAATGACCGCAACGACCTGGTGGTCACCAAGGGTGATCAATACGACGTGCGCGAACAGGGCGAGGTGCGCAATCTGGGCAAGCCGGTGGAGTTGGCCCGGCGCTACTACGAAGAGGGCGCTGACGAGATCACCTTTCTCAACATTACCGGCTTTCGGGACTTTCCCCTGGAAGACATGCCCATGCTCGAAGTGCTCAAACAGACGTCGCGCAATGTCTTCGTGCCCTTGACTATCGGCGGCGGCATCCGGGATTATACCGATGCCCGAGGCCGGCATTATGGTGCATTGGAGGTAGCCGCCGAATACTTCCGTTCCGGCGCCGACAAGATCTCCATCGGCAGCGATGCCGTCCGGGTCGTGGAGAACTATCTGCAAAGCGGCCGGGCCACCGGCCAGAGCGCCATCGAACAGATATCGCGGGTGTACGGCAGCCAGGCCGTGGTCATCTCCATCGATCCGCGCCGGGTGTATGTCGCCGCTCCCGATGCGGTCTCCCACGTGGTGATCCCCACCACCCTGCCCGGACCGCGCGGGGAAGGCTACTGCTGGTATCAATGTACCATCAACGGCGGTCGCGAAGGACGCCCGGTGGATGCCGTGACCTTGGCCCAGGTGTGCGAACGGCTGGGCGCCGGCGAGATTCTGCTCAATTGCATCGATCGGGACGGCACCAATGCGGGCTTCGACATCGAATTGATCCAGGCCGTCAAGTCGGCCGTGACCATTCCCGTGATCGCTTCCAGCGGTGCGGGCACGGTCGAGCATTTTTATGAGGTTTTTACCCGCACCGCCGCCGAATCAGCCCTTGCGGCCGGTATTTTCCATCGCCGGGAAGTGCCCATCCACGCCGTCAAAAGCTATCTGCAAGGCAAGGTTGAGATTCGCCCATAGGCCGGTCGACCCTCGTTCCTCTCTCAGGGCCGACCCATTTCACTTAAATCCGGTCCCATTGGCAGGTTTTCCCCATCATCTTCCTCCCACCCGGCTGCCGTTGTCAACGCGGCGATCATGGGCATCTTTGCTGTAACTGAAATGAACAACAACCGATCCAAAAACAACGGAGGTGATTTATGGCCGAGAAAGTTCAAAACTACATCGAGAACGATCAGGAAAGAGAAGAAGGTCACGTGGACACCCGCGGACTGAACTTCGAGTGCGACACGAAAGATGAACACCTGGGATGCGACCCGGGGATCGATGTTGCCGGATAAAAAGCAGTTTTCTCAAAGGCAGAGCTTTGGTCTGAAGGCAAACGATTGAACCCAGCAATGGGTCGACATAAAGTGGGGCAGAGCCTGAAAAGGCTCTGCCCTTTTTTTGGCCACAATACTTCCTGTCCACTACAGCTGATTGTTTTCCAACAAGCTGTAGTACTTCTCATAGTTGAAAATGATGTGATCCAGAAGACGGATTCCCAAGGTCGTTCCGGCCTCTTTGAGCTGGCGGGTGACGGCCAGATCGTCCTGGCTGGGCGCAAGATTGCCGGATGGGTGGTTATGGGCCACGATAATGGCCGCGGCCCGGTCGGTGATCGGATCGGCAAACACCTCCCGCGGGTGCACCAAAGCACGATTGACCAATCCCACCGAGACGGTGCGCAGCGCGATCACCTCATTGGCGCCATTGAGGGAGATGCACAAAAAATGCTCCTGGCTGCGATCGGCGATGTGCCGGATGAGCGGATAGGCATCGGGCGGGAAGGCGATCTTGAACCCGTGGGGCCGGATGCGGCGGCGTGCGAACTCCAGGCCGGCCACCACCAGGGAGGCTTTGGCGCAACCCACCCCATGCACGGCCAGTAAATCCTCCACGCTGGGTGTCGGCCCCGTCTGATCCAGCCGTCGCAGCAATTTGGCCGCCAGGGCCAAAACGTCGTATTGCCGGCTGCCGCTACCCAGCAGAACCGCCAAAAGCTCCATGTCGGAAAGGGCCTGGGCACCTTTGCTGCGAAGCTTCTCCCTGGGACGCTCAAGAACCGGCAAATCTTGGATGCGTTTCATCTGGATGCCATCCTCCCCCGCAATCGGGCGACTTTGCTTTAAGGGCTGTCCGCGTGACCGGAGCAAAAAGGAGGACAAAGCGCCCAGTAGGTGGCTGGCCATCGACACAGAAGATATCAGGGGGTGGTGTTTCGAGGGCGCCGTCCAAAGATCAGTTGACAGAGTGGGGCTTTATCTTTAAATATTTTTCATGTCAAGATCGGACAGGAACTCGGAGCAACGAAAAGGACGGGACCGGCCATGACCGATGACGGCTATGATTTCAGACGCAAGCATGAAAGAAAAGAGTATGGCACCAACATCGTTTTCGCCATCAAAGATCACGCCTACAGCGGCATCTTGAAAAATATCAGCGTGGGCGGCGCGTTCATCGCAACCACCAGTGTTAATCAATTGTCCGTTGGCGAAGTGGTCACCATCAGCATTCCTTTCACCGATGGCAGAAAGCATGTGCGCCGCAGGGCCCGGATAGAATGGCAAAACAATGATGGGTTTGCCGTGGAGTTCTTATAATCCTCGATCCCATCCGCGTGCCCTCGCTTTTCGGTCGGCCTAGGACAAATCACTCTGGCCGCATCCCCGGCGGCGATCACTCCCGAAGGGTAACGAGAAAAGGATCAAAAATCGATTTGATCTGCGCCAGGGACTCTTCCAGGGGCGGCATCAGGTATTTGGCAAACACATCCAGATGGACCAACGCGTTGACGGCCGAGTCCTTGGAAGTGGCCGCGCGCAGCCGTTGCACCATAGCATCGTTCAGCCGGGCCACGTCATCATAGATCGTCACCAGCCCATCCAGTTGCATATCGGTGGGCGCCAAACCATTTCGGGTGAAATAACGGGCCAGCAGAAATGTCGCGGTGGCCCGCCACATGGTTTCGTCCTTGTTGGCAAATGGCAGATGAAACCGTGCCATGGGTTTAAAAAAATGGGTATAGGGGCAACTGCTGCCGGCGATGAGCAAGCCCATCAG
The DNA here is from genome assembly GCA_049287895.1 of Desulfatitalea sp. Taxonomy (GTDB): domain Bacteria; phylum Desulfobacterota; class Desulfobacteria; order Desulfobacterales; family Desulfosarcinaceae; genus Desulfatitalea. The sequence goes on along the minus strand of JBAQGR010000466.1, from coordinate 11,048 downwards.
CGAGCTCAATCCCTCCTGGGCCGATGTACGCTGAACGACATGCCGCTCGGCGCTGGTCACCCGCACGTCGATCCGGTCATAAGACATGAGCTGATCAAAGTGAGCAATGGCGGGCACCAGATTGAGCGCCACCGGACAGTGGGGATGGGTTTCGGCGCTCAACGGGCAGTGGGGGCACTGTTCATAGGCGAGCTGGGTCCAAAACGGAGGTTCCCCGGTGGTAGAGGTGATCAGCTCGATAGTGGCGGCATCAAAGATCAGCTCAAACCGCTCGCTCCCCTTGTCCGGCAGGGTGAACTCATAAAGAATGGTGAAACGCTCGTTCATCATTACGGTCCCTCCTATCTACATCGGTCCAAGTAGGCCAGCCGCTCCCAGAGGTGCCCGGTTCCCCATCGATGGATTAATTGTACGGACAGCTCACCCCGCCTGTCAACCTTGTGATTGGCACGAAAGAAGATTCCAAAATAAAGCGATCAAGGCGTGGGCCCAAGCAAGACACGGCCTGTGGCGATCATCGCCTTTTTTTCCCTTGACACCCTTACACTATTTAACCACAGTAAAAATGGTATCTTGAAAGGGTTTTGAGCGTGGATGGAAATAAACCGAATAATGATCCGCTTTACCTCATTTGTGGCATCGACTCAACCCCAAAAAACATCGCCAGAAGGATGTGCGCAATCTATTGGTCACTGAAAACAACCGGTGATCACTAAAAGCAACCGGACCCCATGATTGAGAATCAGCTTGACACAAAGGATATTAAACTTCTGGCCCCATCCGACCCACAGGTGGAAGATTTCGATTTCGCCAAAGACCGCGTCCTTCACCATCTTTCCCACGCACTGAAAACACCTTTGGCCGTATTGATCGCTTCGCTGAAACTGTTGGCTAAACATCTGAACCGCCTGCCGGATAGCGCCTGGCAAACGGTTTACCAGCGGGCGCAGCGCAATCTGGAGCGCTTGTTGAGCATCGAGTATGAAACAGAAGATATCCTCGGCCAGCGCGAAAAAGGTTTCGCCGAGGCCGAGTTGTCAGGGAACGGAAAGACTCCCGGGACACACCAACCTAAAGATTTCAAAAATGATTTCTTTCATCACGTCAACATCGAGTTTCTGGTCCACGAACTCAAAGACCCGGTGGGCATCGTTGAGAGCGGAGTGCGGATGCTCATGGAGAAACCGGAGCCTGGCCTGTCATGGACTCCAACCCAGCAGCGCACCTTGCAACGGGTTCTGCGCAATGTGCACAAAACACGCGAAATGTTGAATGAACTGCTGGAGGTCGGCCGCGCCCAGAACGTCTGTTTTCATTGCCGGCCGTTTCAACCGCTCGAGGCGTTAAAAAAGATCGTGGTCGAAGTGGTTGAACTCAATGACCCCGAACTGTTTGAAGAGATGAAAGCCGCCCCCAAAGAGACTGATCGCTTGGCTTTTCTGGCCCGCAAAGGCATTCGTTTGGATGTGGCCCCGGCTGCCGAAGCCTTGACGGTCGAACAGGATGAAGTCAAATTCTGCCAGGTGGCGGGCAATTTGATCAAGAACGGATTTTACTACCGCCGCCGCCACCTATTGATCCATCTGGCCTGCCAGCAAGACCATTTTTCCGTCTCGGTCCGCGATGACGGACCGGGCATCGCATCCATCCATCAGGAAGAGATCTTCCAACGTTACAAGCAGGTGGCGCCTTGCGTGGGGATGGCGCGCACCGGTCACGGCCTAGGACTGGCGATGGCCCGAATCCTGGCACGGACCATGGGGGGCGATATTGGCGTTGAGAGCGAACTGGGCCAGGGAGCCCTGTTCCATCTGCATCTGCCGGTGGCCTCAGCGCATTGATGGCTTTAACGCGGGATACAATTTTCATATGGAAGTTGAGCGGTTGGACGGCAGCGATGGACAGACTGATCAACATGGATGCGTAGTAATGGTGCCCGACTTGCCGTCGGTCGAGATAACCAGTTGACGGCAAGTCGGGTAGAGACTCATTTTTTGTATGCTGAAGCGACCCATGGTGCAATGATATAAGGTTTTAGGCCTTTGTAGGAGAGGTCATTGGGTTTGTCGGGGGGGTCGACACTAAATTCCCAATAGGGGCTCATCCACTTGAAATGCGGCCATACTGCGACCATTTTTCCATCCTGCCACTGAATACCTAAAGAGGTGTTGATTCCCGGGCCATACATGACATCGTGAAGATGCCGGCCTTGCTCGTCTCTCTCGTAGCGAGCCCAGCCAGCTGGGACCTGAATATTTTGCATCTCTAAAATCGGGATGAGCGTATCGGCCGACAGAGACCCAGCCTTCTCTAAGGCAGGTGGCAAATCATATTTAATGACAGAATAACTATCTGCGGTGTAAGGCGGGATATCCCCATAGCGTTGAAAATAATTGTTTACGAAAGGTGCGGTTAGTTCGTTTTGTTCGGCACCCTGGCAATAGGTCGATTGAGTCATGATATAGTTGCAGTTACCTTGGGTTAACTCGGCAAAGGTGCCTTTGGCGGCTTCTACATTGATACCGACTTGAACGGCCGGGACTTTCATTTCACCGGCTTGGCGGGCCAGCGGGATGCCTACCGGACCGGAAATGATTGTCAGAATCATATGGGCGCCTTCTCGCTGGATGGCTGATAGTTCCGCTGTCACGTCTTTTGCTGTCGATGCAGGGCGCCAAACACCGGCCACCTCCATACCCATCTTGGGGAGGAAGCTTTCAGATGTTTTGACCATTTCTTCTACCCACATTGCCTTTTCAGCAACGATGGCAACTCGAACTCGGTCAATAGCCAGCTTCTTTTTCAACTCTGTTGTGACACTTCGAACTTGGGCTAACACGTTCTTCATCAAATAGCTGGAGTTGAAAGGCGCTCGACGGAAAAAGTATTTATAGCGATTATAATCGTTAGCAACACGCAGGCAAAGTTCGGGGTGGGCCGCACCAAGACCGAAGAATAGCTTTTTATTATCCATGGCGACGTCCTGCATGGCCAAAACTGCTTCGCTACGAAAACCTCCCAATACAAAATCTACTTTATCGCGCAAAATCAGTTTTTCCATAGCGTTGGCGGCATCCGGGATGCTAAAGAACTCATTGGAATCTGCCTTGATAAGTTCTATTTTCATTTTTTGCTTGCCGACAGTAATGCCACCTTGGGCATTAATTTCATCTGCCGCCATCTCGGCGCCGTTCCACAGACCCTTGCCTTGGATGAAATTCATTGGACCGATAATACCGATTTTGACTGTATCTGCCGCTTGCGCTGGAACGCCTAGAGCTATTAGAATCGAACACAACAGCGGAAAAAAAATGAGCCGATTGATTTTTTGCATAAAGCAACCCCTTCTTTATATAGTGCAGTGTGAACGGTGTGTCCAACATTCATAATATGGCATAAAATCAACCAAAAAGAAACATTTTCCTGATTCTAACATAATATCGACCCCCATCTAAAAAAAATTAGCAAAATCATGTCGATTCGCTGTCCCTGTTGAATGAAGATACTATCGACTATTTGCTGTTTTTCGGTACGGGAATTGGCGATGAAGCTGGGAGCTGCTACCTACACGCCTTGATCGTTGTGCCGGCAGGGGGCGTTGTTCAGCCTGAATTGCCAGCGCTGCGGCAGATGAGTTGACATTCTCTCCAGATGCAATCGTCAACACTGCTTCTTAGGACGGAGCCATTAAAACTTAATTTTCTCCGACAGCGGGCGATATTGGTAAAGAATAGAGCGGATGTATCTTTTTGCGCGATTGTATGCTATATTATTCCCTAATTTAAGCGCAAAGCCAAAGCCCAAACTGCATCAGAAAAAGGGGGGTAGCTTTATGCAAAGATGTCTTCGGTTCGGTTTTCTTCCATCGCTGGTTTTGATCCTTATCTGCTTGTGCGCGCCGGTCATGGCCGCCGAAACGATCAAGATCGGCATCATCGGTCCCATGCAGTTCGTCCAGGGAAAAAGCGCATGGAACGGCGCCGAGATGGCGGCCGAAGAGGTCAACGCTCAGGGTGGCATCAAGGTAGGCAATAAAAAGATGCTGATCGAGCTGGTCAAGGCCGACTCCAATGAATTCATCAGCATCCCTGCGGCCGCCAACGCCATGGAGGCCCTGATACTGCGTGACAAGGCCAATTTCGTGATCGGTGGTTTCCGGACCGAAGCGGTTCTGGCCATGCAGGACATCGCCATGGACAACAAAGTGATATTTATCGGCACGGGCGCGGCCCACCCCGAGTTGTGCCTGCGAGTGGCCCAGGACTACGAGCGCTACAAATACTGGTTCCGCGGCTCACCGTTCAACTCCGACTATCTGATCAAAACCCTTTTCGCCCAGTTGCGCAGCGTGGCCACGCTGATGAAAAAGAAATTGGAGATCGATCGCATCCGGGTCGCCATCATCGCCGAGAAAGCCATGTGGGTCGATCCGATGGTCAAAGAGGCGGAAACCTTTCTCCCTAAAATGGGCATGGAGGTCGTCGGCGTGTGGCGGCCATCGCCCGGCGCCAGGGAGGTCAATGCCGAGTTGGCGGCCATCCAGCGTGAAAATGCGCATATTATTTTCACGGTCGTCTCCGGCCCCGTGGGCATTCCGCTGGCCAAACAGGCCGGCGAGTTGAAAATTCCGGCGGTGATGATAGGTATCAATGTCGAGGCCGCCAAAGACGGTTTCTGGGAGGCGACCCAAGGCATGGCGAACTATGTCACAGCCTTGAATACCTATGTGCGTAGCGCCGAGTACAACGAACAAACCGGACCTTTCGTGGATGCCTATTACAAACGGTATGGTGAAGTGCCACTCTATACCGCTGCCTCATACGCAGTCATCAAAACAGCACTCAAAATAGCCATTGAAGAGGCCGGCACGCTCAACCCGGAAAAAATCATCCCGCTATATGAAAAAGGGATCATCACAACTCCCGCGGGCATAGCCGCCTATGAAAAAGATGAGCAGGGACGGCAACTGCACGACCTGAAATGGGGCCCGGGCTACTCGACTTCCATGGGCATCCAGTGGCAGGACGGCAAAATGTTCTGTGTGTGGCCGCACTTCAAATGGATGAGCCCCTACTGGGAGTTCAGCGCCGAACCACCCGAGACGCCCGGCGAATTTGATTATAAAGGACTAAAGCCGTACCTCCTTCCCCCCTGGGTAATGGCGGCCTATAAAAAGAAGTAGTGTGTTCATCCGTCTTGCCGCCGGGGGCGATGCAGCGCCGGCGGCAAGGGGCCCCCTTGAGTAACAACCCTATGGAAATCATCGCCCGCGTCACGGCCATTTTTGTCCAAATCGATCAACAGGTGGCCGCCTTTCAATTGGCTACGGGGTTGCGCTGCCCCAACGGCTGCGGAAATTGCTGCGCCGACGCCGATGTCCACACCACCCCCTTGGAAATGTTACCCGCCGCCCATGAAATCCTATGTCGGGGCGAATCGGCGTTTTGGCTGGAACGCATCCAGGCCCAAGCGCCAGAGAGGGCGTGCGTGTTTTATCAACACCATCCAGCGGCCGACGCACAGGGCCATTGCGCCATCTATGCCTTGAGGCCCGCCATCTGCCGCCTCTTCGGCTTCGCAGCGGTGCGTAACCGCAAAGGCTCATTGGAGTTGGCCGCCTGCAAATATTTAAAACAGTCCAATCCCGACGATGTGGCGCGAGCCCGCGCCCAGCAGAGCCAGGCCCCCTGCTTTACCCATCCCAGTACTCTGCTGAAAACCCTCGACCTGTCCGCCTCGGATCTCATGCCCATCAATGCGGCCTTGCGCCACGCCATCCTGCGCCTGGGCCTTCAGATGCAGATGGCCCACAGCGAGTCCTTGGGTATTACCTCCGCAGCCTGACCTTTTTTTCAATCCCACGGTTGGGTTTTGGTTTCGACGCGTTGCGCTGTATGCGATGCCTGTTGAGGGTACCCTACACTTGTGACAAACAATTATCTTGACCGATTTAAACAAATGTTTTAATCATCTGTTTGCTCCGTGGTCTCCATTAGTGGCACCTATCAGGAGAAATTGGATGGTCACCCCCCGCAATCGAATTCTTGGCGCCGCCGAGCAGATCTTCGGCCAGAAAGGGTACAAAGCCGCCACGGTGCGGGAGATCTGCAAAGCAGCCGATGTCAACCTGGCAGCGGTCAACTACTATTTCGGCGACAAATCGGCCCTCTATCGCACGGTGGTCACCGGACTTATCGAGCAGGCCGTAAAACGCTATCCGGCCGATCTGGGCGTCACAGCCGACACGCCAGCCGACCAACGGCTCAAAGCGTTTGTCCGGTCCATTTTACATCGGCTATTGGCACCCTCCGGCGGTCTGTCGAGTTACCGAAGCAAAGGACAGCTGCTGGCCCGGGAACTGGCCGACCCATCACCGGCCCTCGATGCGGTAGTACAATCGTATATCGGTCCTCAGGCCGCTATTCTTTCCGACATTATCAGAGAGCTGTTACCCCGGCCGGTTTCCCAGGATCAGCTGATGCGTTGCGCCTTCAGCGTCATCGGTCAATGCTTTTACTACGGCTATGCCTGGCCCATCATCACACGCATCGCGCCCATCGATCTGGACAACCCGGCCACCATCGAACGGTTGGCCGAGCACATTACCGCTTTTTCTTTGGGTGGTCTGACGCAATTCAAAATCCAAAACCATCGCAAGTAGGGAGAGACACGGATGCCCAAACCGATACGCATAGTGATCATGATAGGAGTGTTGGGCACCCTGCTGGCGTTGTGGATCATCCATGCCCACCGACCAAAGGAGGCTCATTTAATCCGCGCATCGGGCAACATCGAAATCACCCAAGTGGAATTGTCCTTTAAAACACCTGGCCGCTTGGCCGAGCGATTGGTGGACGAGGGGCAATCGGCCGCCACCGGCCAGGTGATTGGCAGATTGGAAGCCACCGACCACAAGCTCAAGGTGGCCCAGGCGGAGGCCGAGCTGGGTTATGCGCGTGCCGTGCAAATGGAGCTGGAGGCCGGCAGCCGCCCCGAAGAGATCTCCCAGGCCCGCTCCCGACTCGCCCAAACCCAGGCGGCGGCCCAAGTCGCCCAGAGCAAATTGAATTTGGCCCAAAAGGATCTATCCCGGTTTCAGGAGCTACTGGCGGAAAATGTGATCACACCCAGGGATTTCGATGAGGTGCGCACCCGGTTTGAAACCGCATTGAATGCGCACCGCGAAGCCACCGCGCAGGTGGCCACCGCCAAGGCGGCCAGAGATCTGGTCATCCGCGGCCCCCGCCAGGAATCCATTGACCAGGCTCGTGCCCGATCCAAAGCGGCTGAAGAGAATCTTGCCCTGGTCCGCCAGCAGCTGGCGGATACCATCCTGGTGGCGCCTTTCGACGGTGTGGTGCTGAGCAAATCGGCTGAACCGGGGGCCTATCTGTTTGCCGGAGCACCGGTTGTTACCCTGGGCGCTCTCGATCGCGTATGGTTGCGCGCTTTTATCAATGCCCCCGATGTGGGACGCATCCAGCTCAATCAGACGGCCGAGGTCAGCACGGATAGCTACCCTGGAAAGGTCTACACCGGCCATGTCGCTTTTATTGCCAGCGAGGCTGAATTCACACCCAAGGCGGTCCAAACCTTCGAGGAACGGGTCGGCTTGATGTACCGCATCAAGATCGACCTGGACAATCACTCCCGGGAGTTGAAGCCGGGGATGCCCGCAGATGCGGTGATCCGACTATTGCCATGACCAACCCTCCAGCCATTCATGCCGTCGGCCTGACCCGCCGCTTTGGTGAGACCATCGCGGTGGCTGGTCTCGATTTGCACGTGGCGCCCGGCGAGATTTTCGGGCTGGTGGGACCGGACGGGGCCGGCAAGAGCACCACCTTGCGCATGCTGGCCGGCATCCTTGATCCAAGTGAGGGTCAAGCCCGGGTGGCCGGCTGTGACATCCGCACCGATGCCACCGGAATCAAAGAACATACGGCCTACATGAGCCAACGCTTCGGCCTATATCCCGATCTGACCGTTCAGGAGAATATCTTCTTCTATGCCGATTTATACGGCCTGCCGCGCAAGGATCGCACGCGGCGTATGGATGAACTGTTGGATTTTTCGGGCATGCGCCCCTTTAAAAAGCGCAGAGCGGCCCATCTTTCCGGCGGGATGCGCCAGAAACTGCAATTGGTGTGCGCCCTGATTCATACGCCAAAAGTATTGCTTCTGGATGAGCCGACCAATGGCGTCGATCCGGTGAGTCGACGCGATTTCTGGCGCGTCCTTTATCAACTGCTCGAACGGCAAGTGGCCATCCTGGTTACCACGGCTTACCTGGATGAGGCCGAACGTTGCCACCGGGTGGGATTGTTGCACCAGGGAAGGCTTTTGGCCCAGGGCCCGCCCGAGACCGTCAAGGCGCTTCTGCGCGAAAAGGTCGTGGTGATCCACACACCCAAGGCCCGCATGGCTGCGCGCTTGCTGCGTGCGCAGGTCGGGCCGGCCGAAGTCTTCGGCGACACGGTCCATTTACTTTGTGTCGACAGCGAGCAAACCACGCAAGCGGCCATGCGCCTGCTCAAGGCCGATTCCATTCCCGTGCAAAGTGTAGAAGTTGCGGCGCCCGAACTGGAAGATGTTTTTTTGCGTTTGCTCGGCACTGACACGGCGGCCCCCCACGAAACGGTTGCGGTCATGGCGACCGCCCCCCATGACCGCTCAGACGACCCAACGGCGGTCTCCGTCAAGGCGCTCACCCGCCGATTCGGTGATTTCACCGCGGTGGACGGCATCTCCTTCGATGTCGAAGCCGGAGAGATCTTTGGCTTTTTAGGACCCAACGGCGCCGGCAAAAGTACTACCATCCGCATGCTCTGCGGCCTGTTGGCCCCGACCGCCGGCAGTGGGACGGTGGGCGGTTTCGATATCCGCAGTGCGCCCGAGAAGATCAAGCAGCACATCGGCTATATGAGCCAGAAGTTCTCTCTTTACGAAGACCTGACCGTCGAGGAGAACATTGCTTTTTATGGCGGTATTTATGGTCTGACCGGCGGACGGTTGCGGATTCGCGCCGATTGGGCCGTGACCATGGCCGGATTGAAAGATCGTCGCGGCGCGTTGACGGGGATTTTAAGCGGCGGCTGGAAGCAACGCCTGGCATTGGCCTGCGCCATCTTGCACGAACCGCCCATTATCTTCCTGGACGAACCGACCAGCGGCGTCGATCCGATCAGCCGCCGTCACTTCTGGGATCTGATCTATGGTTTGGCCGACACGGGCGTGACCGTTTTCGTCACTACCCACTACATGGAAGAAGCCGAATATTGCGGTCGCCTGGCGCTGATCTATCGCGGCCGGATGATAGCCCACGGTACCCCCGCCGCCTTGAAGAGCGGGTTGACCATCGGCACCCTGCTCGACGTGCGTTGCGCCCGGCCCCAGGATGCCCTGGCGGCTGTACTGCAGTTGCCTTCCGTACGCGACGCAACGCTTTTTGGTGCCGGCCTGCACCTCCATACCGATGACCCGCAAGCTGGCGCGGAGGCCGTTCGACAGACGCTGATGCGTCTGGGGGTGCCGGTCACACGTATCGCTCCCATCCTGCCGGGCATGGAAGATGTCTTCATCTCCCTGATCGAAACCGAAGACCGCAATGGAGCCAGCGCATGAGTTTTTCTTCCCGCCGCCTGATGGCTGTCGCCCGCAAGGAGTCGCTGCATCTGCTGCGGGACTGGCGCAGCCTGGCCCTGGCCTTGGCCATTCCCATGATCCTGATCTGGCTGTTCGGCTATGCCCTTACCATGGACTTGAAAAACGTGGCCATCGCCGTATGGGACCAATCCCACACCCCCCACAGCCGGGAGCTGTTGAGCCGCGTTGACGGCTCACCTTACTTCGCCATCGAACATCTGGCGGACAGCTACCAAGACCTGGAGGCCGCATTGGATCGGCGCATGGTGATGGCGGCCCTGGTGATACCGTCCGATTTCTCCGACCGCCTGCTCGCCGGTCGCACCGCCGAGGTTCAGGTGCTGCTGGACGGCAGCGATGCCAACAACGCCAACCTGGCCTTGGGATACTTAAATGGCCTGAGTCAAATCTACAGCCGTCAAGTGAGTGCGCAACGCGCACATCGCGCCCCCGGTCTTGCACCGCGCACACCCGTGGAGACGGAAAACCGCGCCTGGTACAACGCGGATTTGCGCAGCCAGAATGTAATCGTTCCCGGTATCATCGCCGTGGTCATGGTCGTCATCGCCGCCATGCTCACCAGCGTAACGGTGGCTCGGGAGTGGGAAACAGGCACTATGGAGCAGTTGATCAGCACACCCTTGCGCGTTCCGGAATTGATCATCGGCAAGATGATTCCCTATTTCACCATCGGCATGACCGATGTGGCCGTGGCCGTCCTCATCGGCCGCTTCCTTTTCGGCGTCCCGCTCAGGGGCAATCCCGCCCTGTTGTTTGCCATGGCTTCCATCTTCCTCTGTGGCGCCCTCTTTCTGGGTTTGACACTGGGCATTGTTTTGAAAACCCAGGTCCTGGCCAGCCAGCTGGCTATTTTTGCCAACTACCTGCCCACCCTGTTGCTCAGCGGCTTTGTCTTCAACATCCATAATATGCCGGCACCCATCCAGGTGATCACCTATATCGTCCCGGCCCGGTACTTTATCGCCCTGATGCGGGGCATTTTCCTCAAGGGCATCGGTCTGGAAATCATGTGGCTCAATGCCGTTCTACTGACCCTATACGCCGCTATTATGGTTCTGCTGGCCCACCACAAAATGCGACTCAAACTGGAGGGCTGACCATGTGGTTGCGCCTGCGCTGTATGTTGATCAAGGAATTCCATCAAATGCTGCGGGACCCACGCATGCGCGTGGTCATTTTTGCCATGCCGGTCGTGCAGCTTACCGTGCTGGCCTTTGCACTGACCACCGATGTCAAAAACATCCGCACCGCGGTGCTGGATGAGGACAGAACCCCCATCAGCCGTCAAGTGGCAGCGGAGTTCGAAGGCGGCGGTTATTTTAAAATCATAGCCTTCCTGCCGTCCAACCGCGCCATGGCCCAATGGCTGGACGCCGGCCAAG
>JBAQGR010000465.1:0-4904 GCA_049287895.1 Desulfatitalea sp. | reverse complement strand
GCCCAGCCCTTGGGGACCCGGCCGGCCCGGCTGGCACATCGAGTGCTCGGCCATGAGCACCGGATTGCTGGGCGAGGTTTTCGATATCCATGGCGGCGGGACGGATTTGATCTTCCCCCATCATGAAAATGAAATCGCCCAGTCGGAAAGCATATTCGGGAAAAACCCGGCCAACTTTTGGATGCATAACGGGCTGGTCCATATCCATGGTGAAAAAATGTCCAAGTCCCTGGGAAATAGCCTGAAGCTTAATGACCTGCTGGATATCTACCCCCCTGATGTCTTGCGGCTGTTTTTGCTTTCAAAGCGCTATGGGCACCCCATGGAATTCTTGCACCATTCAATTCATACAGCAGGCAAGAGCCTTGCCCGGCTTCATCGCTTTTTTTCGTGTTTTTCGGAGCCGGCCACCGCGCCAACAATAACCGGAATGCACCAAGGCAGCTTATGGGCGCGATTCTGCAGCGCCATGGATGATGACTTCAACTTTCCCATGGCCCTCTCAGTCGTATTCGAAGGTGTCAGGCGCATCAATCGACAACTGGGGATAGATTCAAATCCATCTTCTGTAGAAGATTCAGGTGTTCTGAAAACGACCATCTCCGATCTTGCCTTCATGTGTCGGGAGATACTTGGATTTAACTTTGAACCAATTGCCGAAGCAATGCCAGGCTTGCCTTGGAAAACAAGAGTGGGTCATAGAGATGGATTTGAACGGCTGGAGATATGAAAGGTGCGCGACCCGCAATCGGGCGCTTTCCATCCGCAAGCATATCCATCGGGTTTGGCAATGGAACCTGGCCAGAATATCCAAATTATCAATTTGATCTATTTTGCCTATCCATGGAATAGGAGCCAGGTCCAAACGCTTCCTGAAAACCATAGACCATGAGAGTGTCCGGGACGGTCCGGCCGTTCGATGGGCGATTACATTCTATTCGGAGGGAGAAACCATGAGTGAAACTTACCGCTCCATGTGGCAGGATTTAGGGCTCGACTTGCAGGCTCATGACGCTTTGCTGGGAGTCTTGGGCAACGCCTACCGGGAGATCTACCTGGCCCAAAAAAACCGCCCCGAAGGCATGGGCTATTTCGATTTTGTCATGAGCGAAGTGCACGGGCTGCGCATCAAGGAGCTGCTGGATGAAAAGGCCGCCGGTCGCAAGATCATCGGCTCCTATTGCGTCTTCGTGCCCGAAGAGATTGCGTTGGCCGCCAACGCCACCCTGGTGGGGTTGTGCGCCGGCGCCGATTTTGCCGTCGAAGAGGTGGAAAAACTTCTGCCGCGCAACACCTGCGCCCTGATCAAATCCTCCTTCGGATTCAAGCTCGGCAAGGTGTGCCCCTACCTGGAGAGCGCCGACATGATCGTGGGCGAGAACACCTGCGATGGCAAGAAGAAGGCTTACGAGTCCTTGGGCCATTTGGTCAACAACCTTTATGTGATGGACCTGCCCCAGGTCAAATCGGAAAACGGCCGGGCCCTTCTGAAGTCGGAGTATTTCCGTTTCAAGGCCGCGGTGGAACGTCTCACCGGCGTGGCCATCACCGCCGAGTCCCTGAAGGAAGCCATCCGCACGGTCAATGCCAAGCGCGCCGCCATCCACCGGCTCTCGGCCCTGCGCAAGGCCGACCCGGCGCCCATCTCCGGTCTGGACGCCCTGTTGGCCAACCAGGTGTTCTTTTACGACAATCCGGCGCGTTTCACCGCTTCGGTGAACAAAATTTGCGATGAATTGGAAAAGCGCATTGGGGAGAAAAAAGGGGTCTTCCCCGCCAAGACACCCCGCATACTTATATCGGGCTGCCCCCAGGCCGTGCCCAATTGGAAACTGCCTTTTATCATCGAAAGCTCGGGTGCCGTCATCGTGGGCGAAGAGTCGTGCGTGGGCGAGCGCGGCACCCGCAATCTCACCGACCCGTCGGGCCAAACGGTGGATACCATGATGGAAGCCATCGTGGATCGCTACTACCAAGTGGATTGCGCCATATTCACGCCCAATCCGGAGCGCCTGGCCCATATCGAAGAGATGGTAGCGACTTACAAAGCGGACGGCGTGATCCACTACGGGTTGCAGTTCTGCCAGCCCTATCTCATGGAATCCATCCCGGTGGAGCGCGCCCTGGAGCAGAAGAACATTCCCTGCCTGCGCATCGAGACCGACTACAGCATGGAAGACGCGGGGCAATTGAAAACCCGTATCGAAGCGTTTATCGAGCAGTTGCGCTAGCACGCGGAAGAGATCGGTGGTCATGCGTTTTGCGGGAATCGATATCGGCTCGCGTTCCATTGAACTGGTGGTGGTGGATGGGGCCGGGAAAATGGTGCTTCGCCGCCAGGCCGACACCGGCTTCGATCCCATGGCCGAGGCCAAACGGCTGCTCGACGGCGTGGCTTATGACCGTATCATGGCCACCGGTTATGGCCGCAATCTTTTCGAAATCGCCTTCGAGGCCCCTACGGTGACCGAGATCAAAGCCCATGCCAGGGGCGCGCGTCATTTTTTCCCCGAGGCCCGCACCGTGCTGGATATCGGCGGCCAGGACAGCAAGGCCATCGCGCTCTTCGACAACGGCAAGGTGAAGAAGTTCGAAATGAACGACCGCTGCGCCGCCGGTACCGGCAAATTTCTGGAGATCATGGCCCGCACCCTGGGCTTTGATATCGACGCCTTTGGCCGGGAGGCGCTTCTGGCCGAAACGGATCTCACCATCTCCAGCATGTGCACCGTGTTCGCCGAATCCGAGGTCACTTCTCTGATCGCCAAGGGGCAAAACCGCCGGGAGATCGCCCGGGGCCTGCATCTGAGTGTCATCCGCCGGGCCGGTGGTATGCTCAGCCGGGTTTCGTCGGAAGGGGAAGTCGTTTTCACCGGCGGCGTGGCCAACAACCCGTGCATGCGCGCCCTGCTGGGGGAAAAATCAGGCCGGGCCATCTTGGTGCCGGAAGATCCACAATTCGCCGGGGCTCTGGGCGCGGCGTTGTTGGCGGGAGAAACGGTGTAACCGGTTGGCGTAGGGGCCACCGGCGGTCGCCCTTAGATGTAAATGGAGATAGGCACATGGATATTGCGCCTTTGATGGATGACGGCTATGCCGGCGAGCCGGCAAAACGTGTGCTGAACTACATTCAAGGTCACAAGCAGAAGGGTGATCCCATCGTCGGCATCTATTGCGGGTATGCACCCATCGAACTGATCCAGGCCATGGGCATGGTTCCCGCGGTGCTGTGCGCCTTTTCCAAGGTACCCATCGAGGCCGCCGAGACAGTGCTGCCGGCCAACCTGTGCCCTCTGATCAAATCGAGCTACGGTTTCATCATCGAAGGTACCTGCCCCTTCTATGCCATGTCCCAGGCCGTGATCGCCGAGACCACCTGTGACGGCAAGAAGAAGATGTTCGAGCTCATTGCGGACATCAAGCCGACCCACGTCATGGACCTGCCCCAGGTGCCCGACGAAATCGAGGCGCGCCACAACTGGAAGCAAATGATCCTCAAGCTGCAACGTTTTCTCGAAGCGACTTTCGACCGCGGGGCTGACGAGGAGAAGATCGAAGCATCCCTGCAAGCAGCCAACCGGAAGAACGCCTTGATGCAAAAAATCTTCGATTACGCGGCCTTGTCACCGTCGGCGCTGCATTGGAAGGAGATGTACGACGTTGGCTTTCTGGCCCTGCCGTCCACGGGCGAAGAGATGGCGCCAATCCTGGAAAACCTGCTGGAAAAGCTGAAGCGGCGCATTCAAGAGGGAGTTCATTTCGGCAAACCGGACGCACCTCGCGTCCTGGTCACTGGTTGCCCGGTGGGCGGCGACGCCACCAAAATCTTCAAAGTGATCGAAGCCGCGGGTGGCGTGGTGGTGGCGCCGGACGCCTGTACCGGCATGAAGGCCTTCACGGGACGCTTCGCGGAGAACAGCGGCGATCCCATCGGCGCCATGGCCGAGCGCTATCTTAAGATTCCCTGCGCCTGCATGACGCCCAACAATCGGCGTTTGGAGGATTTATCGGCCATGATCGCGCGTTTCAAGCCGGATGCGGTCGTCGACTTCGTGTTGCAAGCATGCCACTCCTATAACGTCGAATCCTATAAGATCGGCCGACATGTCGGCGAGGTGCATGGTTTGCCCTTTTTGAAAGTGGAAACCGATTATGCCGACGCTGACACGGCGCAGCTCAGAACAAGAATCGAGGCGCTTTTCGAAAGCATCTAAGTCGGGGTGAGCGGAGAACGATCCATGCAGCTCGTTTTTGTGTGCCCGCAAACAGAAAAGAGTTTTTATAGCGAGCATTATGAAATCGTGGAGCACAAAGGGGTGCGGATGGACGCGGACGGCCGCAAAACACTGGATGCCAAGGTGGCGTTGACCGAACCGTGCCTGTTTTGCGGTCAAAGGCACGTCTACCATGCCGGCGAGTTGGCCTGCCCGTTTGGCGGGTAGAATCAGGTTGGGAATATATAATAAGGAGGAAACGAGCGATGCAGGGGAAAAACATTTTTGCCACGCGCTGGGGAATCATCGGGGTCGGAGCCGTAATTGGAATCCTGGCCCCTGTATTGCAAAAGTTGGGCAATCCAGGAAACATGGGGATCTGCGTCGCCTGTTTCGAGCGCGATATCGCCGGCTCCCTTGGACTGCATCGGGCCGAGGTGGTTCAGTATCTGCGGCCGGAGATCATCGGCTTCGTGATTGGCGCGCTCATCGCCGCCTACCTTTTCAAGGAGTTTCGCCCCCGGGCCGGGTCGGCGCCCATTGTGCGCTTCGTGCTGGGAGCCTTTGCCATGATCGGTGCGCTTGTTTTTTTAGGATGTCCGTGGCGCGCGATGCTGCGTCTGGCCGGCGGGGACGGCAACGCCATTCTGGGGTTGCTGGGGCTGACCTTCGGCATATGGGTCGGCACCC
>JBAQGR010000464.1:0-2725 GCA_049287895.1 Desulfatitalea sp. | reverse complement strand
TGGTGACCGGTGTGGCCGTGGCCGGGTTCGGCGGCGGCGCGGCCCTGGTCAGCCACATCGGCGCCTGGCGCATGCACAGCCATGGGGCCACGCCCTTTGAAACCTTTCAGATGCTCGGCCTGATTTTCATGCTGCTGGTGGTCGCGGCCGGCATGTGCATGCGCAACCCGCCCGGAACCCGCCTTGCGGTTCACCGCGCGCTCTCCTGGCGCCAGATCGTAACCCAGCGTGAATTCAGGATCCTCTACCTGGCCATGGGGTGCGGCCTGGCCGCCGGATTCGCGGTCAACGCCAATCTCAAAGAACTTTACACCGGCGGCAGCCTGAAGGCCGGGGTCAGCGCCGTGGCGGCATTCGCCATGGCCAACGCGGCCGGCCGCATCCTCTGGGGCTGGGGCTTCGACCGCTTCGGCGGCCGCGTCATGGTCAGCACCAACCTGTTGCTCCAAGCGGCCGTGCTGGCCCTCTCGCCGTGGATCCTGATATCGCCCGCCGGCCTTCTGCTTTTTGCTGTGCTGACAGGTTTCAACTATGGCGGCGTGCTGGTGCTCTACGCCTCCAGCGTGGCCCTGCATTGGGGCAGTGCCAACGTGGGACAGGTCTATGGGCTGCTCTTCTCAGCCAACATCCTGGCCGCCCTGGCCCCCCTGGCAGCCGGCCTGCTGTTCGATGCCAGCGCCAGTTTTCTGCCCGCCCTGTGGGGCCTCGCCGGCCTGCTGATCATCGCCCTCCTGCTGTTTCTGCGTGCACCGTGGACTCCGTCATAGAACGCGCCGCCACTATCGCCGCCGGCAACCATATGGGCAAGTTTATCTTCACCCGGCCCGGACCGACCCGCCACCTGGTTCCCGGCTGGCACCGCCCTCCCAAATATTACCCTGCCTGGAAACAGACACGCCGCTCAATCCCGCCCGATGAGACAGCACCCTCAAATTCCCCTTAAGTATTATAAAAAATGATCGATAAAGCATTCGAAATCTTGGCGTTGATGGCACCGAAAAATGAATACGAACCCTGGAGGTCATGATGTGGAAGAATCTTAAATTCAGTCTGAAAATATCGGTACTCGTGATTGTTCTGATCGTCTTTTCGCTCCTTACCGCCGTCGGTTATCACATACTGTCGCGCAATATCCGGGACATGGGAATCAAACAGGCCACCGACACCATGCTGGAGGGATACAAGAATGAATTGAAAGACATCGTGGACTTCACGGCCGTGTCTTTGTCTTCCGCGACCGAAGGCGTCCAGGACGAAAAAGAGATTTACGCTATTTTCAACAGGCTGGTTAATAAAGCGCGCTTTTTCCCTGACAAATCGGGCTACATCTTTATTTATAAACCGGGCGGGGTTGTCTTTGTCCTTCCCCCCACACCCGAGTTGGAAGGCAAGAATATCATCAATCGAAAAGACGCGGAGGGCAAGTTACTGATTCAAGAGCTGGAAAATGTCTCCAAGGCAGGCGGCGGCTATGTAGATTATTTATGGGACAAGCCGGGCCAGGGGGTGCAGCCCAAACTGTCTTACGCCCGAATGATTCCGGGTAGACCCTATTGGATGGGTACCGGTGTCTACATCGACGATGTAAAGCGCAAAGAGGAATCCATTTTTAAGAATATCAGCACCTTTACAACCGGTTATCTTCAAAAGCTCTACATCGTTCTGGCTCTTATTTTTGCGGCCGTAGTGGCGCCTTTGACGTTTATCCTGACCAGAAGCATCGTCGTTCCCTTGACGAACCTTACCCACATCGCGGACCAGTTCAGTCAAGGCAAGCTGGATATGGATTTCCCCGACCTGGACAGAAAAGATGAAATCGGCAACCTGGCCAAGGCCCTGCAGCGTTTGGGGACCAGTACAAAAATAGCCATGCGCCAACTGGCCGGAATGCGCCAAAGCGCGGATGCACTCAAAAAATAGGGTGGATTGGGAATTTTTGCGGAGGTGATGGACAATGCAACTCTCAAAGACGGAATGGGCTAAGCTGATCTGTAGGAAAGCTGAAAACCAAGACATCGCACGATACAAAATCGATTTTACATTAAAAAATGTATACTGGGCCATTGACAATGTCCGCACCCTCAGTGATATCGCGGTTGAAGGGAAGTACGAACCCGCAGCGCTTTTCGATATGGTCGCGCAACTCGTTCAGTTGGGACTTGTGGTGATCCCCCATGACAAGAGCAAAGCCCTGGATCCGGGATTCTTTGATTTTCTTTCAGATTTGCTTGCAAAGGAGCTTGGGCCCATGGGCACGGTCCTTCTTGACGATGCGCTGGGCAATCTCGGTTTTGGAAAAAGCGTTTTTCCTGTAAACTGCCTCTCGAAATTGATTGATCATCTTGCCCTGGAGATAGGGAGTGCTCACAAGGCAAGTATCTTTAAGAATACCGTTGCAAAGGAAATACAAAGAAGAAAAGAGTAGGGCCAACCCCAGCCGAAACGCAACAAACCGTAGGCTGGCTGTAAAAGTCCGCGAGGTACTGGATCGGAAGGAATTGAAGAAAACCAGAACTCCGCAAAATAATCCTCGCGTCCACCACGCCTGAGCAGACGGGGGGATTTCCGGGCGTCAAGCTCGTTTTTGATATTTAAAGTAAGCACTTCATTTTATGCTTATGCAACGCTATATAATCCTGGCCTCGTCCGTGCTGATGCAGATGTGCCTGGGCGCGACCTATTCGTGGTCGGTCTATGTCCAGCCGCTCAAAGGGATCACCGGGTT
>JBAQGR010000463.1:0-6570 GCA_049287895.1 Desulfatitalea sp. | reverse complement strand
AAAACCAACGCCAATGGGCGGCAAAGCCGCTCACGGACCAGAGTATCGATGCGTTCGTGCGCAACTGCGCGGAGTGCGGGTATCACCCCAGGCACATCCTGCCCCACGACAGCTATCTGATCAATTTGGGCCATCCCGAAGCCGAACCCCTGGCCAAATCGCGCCGGGCCTTTTTGGATGAATGCCAACGCTGTGAACAACTCGGGCTGCTCTATCTCAACTTCCATCCGGGCAGCCATCTGGGTAAAATCGCCGAGAGCCGGAGCCTGGCGCTGATCGCCGAATCGATCAACATGGCCCTGGACAAGACCGGCACGGTTACGGCCGTTATCGAAAACACCGCCGGCCAGGGCAGCAATGTGGGGCACCGCTTCGAGCATCTGGCCGAAATCATCGATCAGGTGGAAGACAAATCCCGTGTAGGCGTGTGCCTGGATACCTGCCACACCTATACGGCCGGCTACAATATCAAGAGCGCCAAGGGGTATACCGACACCCTGGACCAGTTCGACCGCATCGTGGGCCTGGCCTATCTCAAGGGGATGCACCTGAACGATTCCAAAAAAGAGGCCGGCAGCCACGTGGACCGCCACGAAAGCATCGGCAAAGGCACCCTGGGACTCGAGCCGTTCCGCTGGATCATGAACGACAACCGGCTGGAGGATATTCCCTTGATTCTGGAAACACCCGACGAGAGCCTATGGCCCGAGGAGATCAAGCTGTTGACCCGCCTGGAGAAGAAAACCCGGGAAAGGGCAAATTGAGATTGACAATATCGGCCGCATGGGATTAGTAGGGCGGTTCATGAAAACCTCGCATGTCGCGCATCTGCCCGCCGAACGGGAAAAAGGAGCCACTCCATGAGCAATTCCGGAAACCAGAGAGATATCGATTTTACCGTGGACAAAACCAATCTGTACCGGGAAGAGTCCATCACCGATCTGAAAGTGGCCTCCATCCGGCGAATGGTACCCATTCGAGCCGACGGCAGCGACGATCCGAGCCGAACTCCGCTCTTTGTCGGCAGCACGCAACTGATGTCACCCGAAGGTCCCCTGCCCATTCAGGCGCGCCTGCAGGCCAAAACTCTATCTGAAGCATTCGAAGAGTTTCCCAGTGCCATGCAGCAAGCGCTCAACGAGGTGATTGCCCAGATTCAGGAAATGCATCAGCAACAGGCCGCCAAGAAAAAGAGTGAGTCGCGCATTATTGTGCCCGGCCGATAGCGCTTCCGGCAAGTCCTCACCGCGAGTTCCTATACATCGGTAATTGATTAATCCGGTAACTATATATGCAGGCCGTCAGGCCGGCTCCGATACGCTCTGCTTGTTCGGCACACTCTGACTGGTGCTGTAATGCGCTTCGATGCGGGCGACGATGGTTTGCACCGTCGCCGCGGGGATGGGCCGTGGCTTGATGTATTGAAAAAGGGCTTCCAGCTGTTCCGGATTGATCACCGAGATCCCATCCGCCGAGATGCGTTTCACCCGCCATCCGGGCATAGCCAAAACGGCCCGCGCGGCAAGCGGTGTTTCCAATCCCTGGGAGAGCCAATCGGAGAGCAGTTCCGCCTGCCCATCAGCCCATTCGATGATCAAATGATCCTTGCCGTGGGGGTAAAAGAGGGCGCGACCGTTGTAGGTGACGACCGCTTCTGAATCTGGACCGACCGGAGTGCCTGTCGGCTGAATCAAGCCCTGTAGGGCAAACACACCCTTGGAGCTGATGATCAGGTAGTCAACTGAGATATTCTCGGCTTTAAAGTCGCGGAACACAACATAGCCGCGCTGGGCCAGCGGCGCCACCGCCTGCGCCACCATGACCTTGGCATTATCATGCCAATAGGCTTCGCGTCGATACGCCCGGGCGCCTTTATAAATGGAAAAAGCCAGCACCCAAAGCAGGCTGCCGCCGACCGCCAGCCCGAAGAGAACATAACCCTCTTCGTCCAGCGCATCCAAAAAAAGGGCTGCGCCATAGGCCGCCAGCATCATCGGGGGGGTCACGATCACGAACCCCAACCCACGCCGCACCTTCAGCTCCGCATGGGGAATCGCTGAATCGGCGGGATGGGAAGCGGGCGAACGGCCGAAATCGGGAGGTGCCACAGTCGCTTCGGACCTATGTTGGGCTTTTCGTCTTTGAAGCAACATTAGGGCAATGCCGAGGATGCCCCATGAAACCAGGGTGGCCGCCATAGCTCCCAAAGGCAGCACCATCAAGGAGAGCATATCTGTTTTCATATGTACAAATGGATCCATTTGGTTTGAAAACTGCAGTTTTTATATGCCATTGCCGCAAAAAAATCCAGCAAAAATAGTTATTTATTAGTCTCCGCGCCAACTCTGCGAAGTGCCCGCTGCACCGGCGTGCATCCATCGGTCTCGGGGTACGAATGGAACTATCGGCCGTGGGCCGGCCGTAACACCCTTTTTTGGGGGGACGCTGTGTTCAGATCGAGCGATGGGCAGCGAACAACCGGGGTACTTCAATCAATGCGATCCTATTGCGCCGCGATTATAATATTTATACTGACAATATAAGCAACAAAAGGCAAGGGGTAATGACGACCCGCCTGAAAAAGGCGAGGTGCCTTTTTTCAACGGCCCACTAGGTCAGCAGATGGTTACCGAAGCCGTAGTGGGTATCATGCTTGAGTTCGGCGTCCCAGGCGCGGCGGATGCGGGGGTTGTAGTAGTAGATGCGCATGGCGTTGCGCCACGACTGCCAGACCTCCGGCGGGATGTGGCCGCACCCGTAGTAAAAATAGACTTGACTGCACAGGTTGAAGTAAGCGCACAGCACATCCATTTGATCGGCGCTGAGCGCCTGGGAAAGCTGCTCCCCCTGCTGGATCGCGCGCAAGGCGGGTTGCAGCCGGCCATGGCGCTCGTCGAAGTAGCGCAGCAGTTCGGCGGCCAGGCGCTGGTCGGCCAGGCGCTGCTTCTGGGCGAAGAAAAAAAGCATTCCGTACAAGCCAAGCAAGGCATAGAGCATCGCGCCGGCGGGCAACACCCCCAATAGCAGCGGCAGACCGACGGTGGCGGCGAAGAGCGCCGGCAGCAGCCACCAGTAGTTGGGGAAGAACCAGTAGTAAAATCGGTTCATGCGGCCCTCCAAGGGTTTAATCCGGCGGCGCCGGCAAGTTTCAGCGGTTCAGTTGCGCCACCACAGCGGGCACTTCGGCCAGCGGCCCGCTGAAGTCGGCGGGGTGACGCTCGCCTTCCCGGGGGTCGCGGCCTTTGGTTACGGCGCGGTAGTCGATGACGCCGGCCTCGGTGGCCAGAAAGGTCTTCAGCCCCACGCTGCCGGCGATCATATCGTTGACGCGGTCGTTGCCCACCATGAGGCACCGGTCGGGCGGCACTGCGATCATGGCGCAGATCTGCTGGTAGTACTCCTGGCGCGGTTTGACATAGCGCATGTTCTCCAGGTGGGTCAGCAGCGCAAAGCGACGGGGGTCGAGCCCGGCCCAGGCCATCCGTTTCTCCTGGGCGATGCGTGGGAAAAGCGGATTGGTGGCCACCACCAGGGTGAGCCCTTGGCCCTCCAACTGTTCGATGACGCTCTCCAGGCCCATGGGACGCTGGACATCCACCGGAATCTTCTCATACTCGGTGTCATAAAAGCGCGTAAACCGTTCCCAGACCGTCGGCCGCTGCTCCATATATCCTTCGCAGAAGACATCCAGGAAAAAGTCCTGGTTGCTGGTCTGGCCGTTGTTTTGGCGCAGGGTGCGGATGCCGCGCAACAGGCGCTCCCGAAACTGTTCGCCGGGCAGGATATCGTCGAAAAAAGGGATGATCCGTTCCATGTAGCGCAGGTAGAACGCGGTTTCGTCGAACAGAATCAAAGTGTTGTCCAGATCGAGCAGAACGGCTTCGAGCATGATCGTCGCTTCTTTCCTTTTCGCGCGTTACGGTTTGGGCCCGTCGCGCTTGGCCGGCCGGCTGCTTCGCTGAGGCCCTGCTGAAAAAGCTACCATCAATCGCCATTCAATAAAAGCGGTTTCCATTGCCGTTTGTATTTGATAATCAAGCGGACATGATCATCAAATCATCCGAATTTGTCACCAGTGCGGTGAAACCCGCCCAGTATCCATTGCCCGAACATCCGGAGATCGCCTTTGCCGGCCGCTCCAATGTGGGCAAATCCTCGTTGATCAACACCCTGGTGAACCGCAAGCGGTTGGTGAGAACCTCGACGACCCCCGGCCGCACCCAGCTCATCAACTTTTTCATCATCAACGCCAATTTGATGCTGGTGGATCTGCCCGGCTTCGGCTATGCCAAGGTGCCCGCGGCCATCAAAAAACAGTGGGGTCCCATGGTCGAGACCTATCTCTCCGGGCGGCCCAGCCTGAAAGCCGTGGTCCTGCTCATCGACCTGCGCCGGACGCCGGGGGTGGAAGAGCTGGGCTTCATGGATTGGCTGCAACAGTATGGCGTTGTCGCCGTTCCCGTCCTGACCAAGGCCGACAAGCTCTCCAAGACCAATCAGATCAAGCAGCGCAAGGCTATTGCTCAGGCCCTGGAGCGGTCGGTGGACTCCTTGATTCTCTTTTCGGCCAAAACCGGCCAGGGCAAAGAAACCCTCTGGCAGCATCTCGAAAGCATCCTAGGGAAGAGCGATGGATCAGAATCAAAAAACGGATAACGCCAGCGATTTCAAAGCGGGCATGGTGGCCATCGTCGGGGCGCCCAACGCGGGCAAATCGACCCTGCTCAACCAGCTGCTCGGCCAGAAGATATCCATCACCAGCCCCAAACCCCAAACGACCCGCAACCGCATCCTGGGTGTCCTGGACCGTCCCAAGGCCCAGCTGATCTTCCTGGACACGCCCGGGGTCCATCGGGCCGGCAAAGCGCTCAATGTGCGCATCGTGGACGTGGCCCTGGCGACCCTGGCCGACGCCGATCTGGTCCTGGTGATGATGGATGCGGCCGCGCCCAACAGCGAGGCCGAAACTTATCTCATCGAAAAACTCAAGGGCCACCCGACACCGGCGGTGCTGGCCCTGAACAAGATCGACCTGATTCCCAAACCCAGGCTGCTCGGCCTCATCGACCAGTGGTCGCGCGTCCACACCTTCGAGGCCATCGTGCCCATCTCCGCAGAAAAGGGGACCCAGCTGGAGCAGCTCGTCGAGGCCATGGTGCAGGTTTTACCCGCCGGCCCGCCCCTTTATCCGCCGGGCCACCTGACCGATTTGAGTGAACGCTTCATCGCCGCCGAAATGATCCGCGAAAAGGTGTTTCGCCTCACCGGCGAAGAGGTGCCCTATGCCGCGGCCGTCACCATCGACGATTACAAAGAGCAAAAAGGCGGGCGCCTGGTCAAGATCTACGCCACCATCCATGTGGAGCGCGACTCCCAGAAGGCGATCCTCATCGGCAAGGGCGGCGCCAAGCTCAAAGAGATCGGTGAAGCGGCCCGCAAGGAGATCGAACGCATGGTGGGCTGCCAAGTGTTTTTACAGCTGTTCGTGCGCGTGCAGAAGAACTGGTCCCGGGACGAGAAGGCGTTGCGCCGCTTCGGCTATTGATGCCATGATCCTGTCGTTTCACCCCATCATCGAAGGCGACAAGAACATCCTGTGCGCCGGCCGCTTGCCGGATGATCAGGATCTGATCGCCATTCAGCGCGCCGAGGCCGTGATCCTGCCCCAGGGGTGCCCCGAATCGCTCTACCGCCTGGCCCGCGCCCACTGCCCCGCCATCTTTCCCAATCTGGACGTGCGCTTCGACTATCCGGGCAAACGCGGCCAGATCCGCCTCTTTCGCGAACTGGGGGTGGCCCACCCGGCCACGGAGATTTTCGATTCCAGTGACGATTTTTACCGCCGCCCGACGGCCATC
This sequence comes from Desulfatitalea sp., assembly GCA_049287895.1. Taxonomy (GTDB): domain Bacteria; phylum Desulfobacterota; class Desulfobacteria; order Desulfobacterales; family Desulfosarcinaceae; genus Desulfatitalea. The sequence goes on along the minus strand of JBAQGR010000463.1, from coordinate 712 downwards.
GCGCTGCCGTCCGTGGTCAAACTGGATTGGGGCGGTCAGGGCGAGACGGTGTTCAAGGTAGCCGACCCCCAGGAGCTGACCCGCACCCTCGAGCGGGTTCAAGCGTGCGAGCGCACGGGCCAAAAGGGATTTCTCGTCCAGGCGTTTATCCCCACAGAGCAGCGCGCGCTGCGGGTGACGGTCATCGGCCGCCGCCAGATCACCTATTGGCGCATCCAGCCCGATCCCGAGCGTTTCGGCACCAGTGTCAGCGCCGGGGCCTGTATCGATCATGACACCGATCCCCCCTTGAAAGCGGCGGCCGAAGCGGTGGTGGCCGATTTTTGCCGGCGCACCGGCCTGCAGTTGGCCGGCTTCGACTTTATCTTCGACCGCCGCCTGCTGGACCAGGGCCGCATCGCACCGCTCATGCTGGAGATCAACTACTTTTTCGGACGCACCGGCCTGGGGGGTTCCGAAGGCTATTACCGCATCCTGGTAGGGGAGGTCGAAGCCTGGCTGGCAGCGCGCCATCTGAACCGCGGCGGCCGAGGGCATCAGGAAGCTTGATTTTTTTACCTGTATCGATAGAATGCGACGGTTTGTAATGACCTTGGGCGGCGGGCAACAGGGCGCAGGCCCTGCCACGCTTGAAAAATCGTCTCCCCCTTGATTGAAGGGCGCTATGGGAAAAAACGACCCGATTACACCGTTCGCATTCGATTTGGAGGAC
>JBAQGR010000462.1:0-2310 GCA_049287895.1 Desulfatitalea sp. | reverse complement strand
TTGCGCCCTCACATGCCGAGGCTATCGAGCCGGCGGCTACACCGGCCCCGGCGCAGGTGGTAACCGCCCCGCCACGGCCCACCGCTCCCCCCGCGGCAGCGATCGTGCCACCCCCTGTCGTCCCTACCGAAACCGCCACCCCCCACGTACCTGCGCACGCGCTGCCCGAAGAGAAGAAACCGTTGGGGGTCGCCTTCGTGGAGGCGGTCATTGCCCCCCTGGATTATGAGCTCAATCAACGTTTTTGGGGGTGGCGGCCCAACGATATCATCAATGTCACCGACAATGTGAACCAATTCCAGCTGGGCGTTCTGGAAGTATCCCGCCGCACGGCAATGCAGTTGGCCGAACGGATTTCGCGCACCGGGTACAACGACGCCTTTGACCGCAACCTGGAAAGCTCCATGAACTGGCTAATGATCAAGGCCGACAGTTACTGGTTCCCCTCGCCCGAGTCCAAGTACAAGGAGAGCATCGCCGAACTGGAACTCTACAAGAAAAAGCTCCTGGCCGGCAATGCCTCGTTCTACACCCGCACGGACAACCTCATCCCGCTCTTTGCGGCCTTCGAAGATCTTTTGGGCAGTTGCGACGAAAACCTAGTCAAGTTCAAGGAACCCGACGGCTCCAAGGTCGGTTACTTCCAGGCCGACAACTACTTCTACTATGCCAAGGGCGTGGCCAGCGCCATGGCCACGATTCTCGAAGCGGCGCAGCGCGACTTCTCCGTCACTCTGGAAAACCGGCGCGCCACCGAACTGATTCATCACGCCATCACCCACTGCCGCCTGGCGGCATCGCTGGAACCGTGGATCGTGACCAACGGCAGCCTGGACGGGATCCTGGCCAACCACCGCGCCCACATGGCCGCACCCATCAGCCACGCGCGCTACTATATGGGGCAGCTGATCAAGACGCTATCCACATAGAAGAAAAAGCGCCTACCGCTCAACAGGCTTGGCGGTCCGAGCCAGTGCCAACCCCAGGTCGAGCGCCTGGTGGTTGATCTGCACGAGAGCGCTCGGCAGTCGCGCCTGCAGGACCGCCAGGATCGATTCGGTACGCACCAGTTGAGTCAGGCCAGCCAGGGCGCCGAGCATGCAGATATTGAAAACCAGCGCCTTGCCGATACTCTCCATGACGGTATCGTACATGGGCAGTTCGCGTTGGACGGCATCGACCTTGCGCTCGGTCTTTACGTAGCGCGTATCCGTGATCAGCAGACCGCCGGGGCGGATGATGGGCGCATAGAGATTGTACGCCTCCTGGGTCAGGCAGACGAGGATGTTGGGCTGCGTTACTTTGGGAAAGTTGATTTTACTTTCGGAGATGATCACATCGGCCCGCGCGGCACCGCCGCGGGCGGCCGCGCCGTAAGACTGGGTTTGGACCGCCTGCAGATCTTCATGCAGCACGGCGGCTTCGGCCAGAAGGATCGCCGCGGTGACGACCCCCTGCCCTCCTGATCCCGAAAAAACCAAACGCGTTCTGCCCATATCGCTTCCCCGTTTTTCCCAAGACCCGCAACAGCCCAACGCCTTACGGCGAAGAGGAGGCCTGGGCTTTTTGCATCATCTTCTCGTACTCGGCGCAGTACTCCGGTTTCTCTTTCTGGACGAAGATGCCCCGTTCGATCAACTCGGGATTCTTCTGCTTGGCCGGAGAGCCAATGGGAACCGTCCCCTCCTTGAAGCGCCGGAGCATCTCCGCCGCATCGCCCAGTTTGTTGGCGCGGCCGAAATAGGTGGGGCACTGGCTGAGGATCTCCACCACGGAAAAGCCTTCGTGCAAGATCGCTTGGCGCAGGATGTCGATCATCTCCGGGACATGATAGGTGGTGCAGCGGGCCACGAAGGTCGCCCCCGCGGCGGCGGCCAGGGCCGCCACGTCGAAACTCGGATCAATGCTGGTGTACGGCGCGGTGGCGGCCAGGGTGCCGCAACCGGAGAGCGGGGAGTACTGCCCGCCGGTCATGCCGTAGATCCGGTTGTTCATCACCAGGGCGGTAATGGCGATGTTGCGGCGCGCGGCGTGAATGAAGTGATTGCCGCCGATGGCCAGGGCGTCGCCGTCGCCCATGGGTACGATCACGTTGAGTTCGGGCTTGCTCAGCTTGACACCGGTGGCAAAGGCCAGGGCCCGCCCGTGCAGGGTGTGCAGGGTATGGAAATCGACATAGCCGGTGATGCGCGACGAGCAGCCGATGCCCGAGACCATCACGATCTCGTTGCGGCTCAGGCCCATGGTCTCGATGGCCCGGACCAGGGCGTTGAGCACCGTGCCGTGGCCGCACCCCGCGCACCACATGTG
>JBAQGR010000461.1:0-13574 GCA_049287895.1 Desulfatitalea sp. | reverse complement strand
CGCTGGATGGCGTCCATGGTCAAGGTCCGAATGGCGTTGACGCAACACTGGTCCAGTTCAGAGACATTTTCAGTGATCCGGCTTTTCATTTTGCTTTCTCCTTTGGGAGTCTTTCCGGTGAGATGCGACCGTCCATGGGGCGGTGATAAATGGCTGGTTTGTTACAATGGATCGGCGACGGTTGCAAGAGGGGTGTTCCTAGTTTCACAAATCACAACCCCCGCATCCACTCCGGCTTGAGGCCCACCCGTCCGGCCAGGGCCTTATCGATCAGATCCAGGACCGCCTCCCGATCCTTGGGCAGCCGCGCCCGGATGGGCAGATAGTTCGAGGCGTGGTTGGCATGGAACAACCCCTGGGAGAGATGGGTTTCAGCGAAGATGGTGCGCAGCTCGCGCAACATCTCCTCCGGCCCGAGTAGCGGGAATCGGCCATCACGATACTCTGCATACAGTGGGGTGTTGGGCACGAGCATCAAGCTCAAGGCGCCCACATAGTCGGGGTCCATGGCCGACAGCACCCGACCGGTGGCCACCGCGTGCTCTTGGGAGCGCTGCCGGCCGGCGATGCCCAGGATGACGGTCACCGAGAGTTTGAAGCCGGCACGCTTGGCTTTGCGGGCCATGGCGATCATTCGTTCGGCCGAGGCCCCCTTGTTCATGGCCTGCAAGGTCTCATCATCCCCGCTCTCCAACCCCATGTAGAGGATGCCCAAGCCGCTGGCATGCACCGCCTGAAGCTCTTCGTCGCTCTTCATGGCAATGCTTTTGGTGTTGGCATACGATCCGATGCGGGTGACCCAGGGCAACTGCTCCCGGATGGCCCGCAAAATGGTCATCAACCGTTTCTGGGGAATGATCAAGGCATCGCCGTCGCACAGAAAAACCCGCCGCTGGCGCTTGCAGTATTCGGCCGCAAAAGCGATATCGGCCATAATCGTCTCGTCCGGTTTTATTTTGAAACGCTCGCCGCGATAGGTGCCGCAAAAGGCGCACTTGTTGTGGGAACAGCCCACGGTCACCTGGAGCAGGATGGAGTTGGCCTCGCTGGGCGGGCGGATGATGTTGCCTTCGTAATGCATGTTCTTTACTCCTGCACCGGCTGCGCCGGAGATAAATAAGGACGCTACCCTCTCAAGGTGCGGCGTGCCGGTCGAGCGGCTCCGATCGATAGCAATCCGCGGCCGGGATGTCAACACGGGCGGACAGCGAAAAACCAATTCCCAGGGAACGGATTGGCAGGTGGAAGCAGAGGATTGGGCCTTGTAGTAACAGCCCTTTTACACCGTGGAAAAATCGCTGACGACCCTCGGAGACCCGAGACAAAAAGTTTAGCGCCGCCATTTCAATTTTTCCTTTCAATCTATTTCGTTATGATTATATATGATTATAATAAAACCAGTCCGCCTCCTGGCATGAACGTTGCTCATGCATTGACAACACCGCGCCGCCGTCTCGACCGTCTCGACCGTCTCGAATCGATCGGCTCAAGCCAGGCAAACCCTCGCCCCCAACGGACCGCAGCGCCCGTGTCCATGACCCTTAACAAAGGAGTAAAAAAATGAAGAGCATCGAACGCATTCTGTTCCCCGTGGACCTGACCGAAAGTTCGGAGCGTCTGGTCCCCCATGTCATTACCATGGCTCAAAAGTTCAACGCCAAGGTGCACGTTCTGTTCGTCGTTCGCATCTTCCAGTACTTTACCGATATCTATGTGGCGCCACCCTCCATCTCCATATTCGAAAACGAACTGGTCGAAGGCGCCCGTCGGAAAATGAGCGAGTTCGTCAGCGCCCATTTCGCCGCTTTACCTCAAACCCACAGCGAGGTGGTGCTGGGCGATCCTTCCGATGCGATCATCAACTATATCAGTGAAAACAAGATCAACCTGGTGGTCATGGGCACCCATGGCCGCAAAGGATTGGATCGCGTGCTTTTCGGTTCAGTGGCCGAACGGGTGATCAAAACGTCTCGGGTCCCTGTGCTGGTGGTCAATCCCTTTGCAAGCGAATAGGGCCGACATCCCCTTCTCGACGCTTTTCTTGGGGCCGCCCGGAATGGATAGACAATGAGCATTCACCACCTGGATCACATCTTTCATCCCCGGTCGGTTGCGGTGATCGGGGCCAGCGAGCGCCCCCATACCGTCGGCGCGTCCCTGATGCGCAACCTCGTCGAGGCCGGGTATGAGGGAACCATCTACCCGGTGAACATCCGCTACCGCACGCTGTGGGGCCGTTCTTGCCACCGAACGGTGACCGATATCGGCGAGCCGGTGGACCTGGCTGTGATTGCCACCCGGATCACCACGGTGCCGCGCATTGTCCAGCAGTGCGTCCAGGCAGGGGTGGGCGGTGCCGTGATCATTTCGACGGGTGGGAAGGAAGCGGGCGTCCACGGCGCTGAGATGGAACATCAGATCCGCGCGGCCGCGGCCGGAAGCACACTGCGCATCATCGGTCCGGGCAGTATGGGCGTGGTGTGCGCCCGATGCAAACTCAACGTCACCATCGCCCATCGCATGCCGCCGGCGGGCCGACTGGCCTTCATCTCCCAAAGCGGTGCGCTGGCCACGGCCATCTTCGATTCAGCCGAAAAAGAACACATCGGCTTCAGCTATTTCGTCAGCCTCGGCTCCATGATGGATGTGGAGTTCGGCGACGCCATCGACTATCTGGGCAACGATGCCCGCGTCAGCAGCATTGTGATGTATATGGAGCAGTTGCGCTGCGCACGGCGCTTCATGAGCGCGGCCCGGGCGGTTGCCAGCATCAAACCGATCATCGCCCTGAAAGCCGGCCGTACCGCTGCGGGTGAACACGCCGCCGCTCGCCACACCGGCTCCGTAACCGGAGAGGACACCATTTACGATGCGGCTTTCAAACGGGCCGGCATTTTGCGCGTGCGCACCTTCGAAGAGCTGTTCGATTGCGCCGAGCTGGTGGCCAAGCAACCCCATCCCCAACAAGCCGGCCTGGTCATCGTAAGCAATGCCGGCGGTCCGGCGGTCATGGCCGCCGATGCTTTGGGTGATCACGGGGTCGCGCCGGTTTCCCTCTCCCCCGAAACCACCGCCCAGTTGGAGCAGATCCTCTCTCCTCTGTGGAGCCGGGCCAACCCGGTGGATATCCGCGGCGATGCCACGCCCCAGCGCTATCTGGATGTGGTCGATCGGTTGCTCAAAGCACCTGAAACCGACGGCCTGCTGGTGATGCTCGCCCCCCATGCCCTCTCGGATCCGACGGCAACGGCCGAACTGCTGGTGCAACGCCTGCAATCCAGCGAGATCCCTGTCGTCACGGCCTGGCTGGGCGGTAGCGCCATGGAGTCCGCCCGCGATATCTTCAACCAGGCCGGCATTCCCACTTTCGACAGTCCCGAGCGCGCTGTGCGGGCTTTCATGGACCTCTTCCATTACGGCCGTAACCTGGAAATACTGCGACAGATTCCCGCCAAGCTGCCCCACCGCCTGGCCTTCGACCGATCGACGGCCGACACGTTGATCCAAGCGCAGCTGAGCAGCGGCGATCCGTGGATGTCCGAAACGAAGGCTAAGCTGCTCTTGACTGCCTACGGCATTCCGATCAATCCGACGGTTGCAGCCGCCGATGCCGACCAAGCCGCGGCGATCGCGGAGCAGATAGGGTTTCCCGTGGCCCTGAAAGCCGACTCACCCGAACAGGCGCACAAGTCCCATTGGGGTGGCGTACGCCTCGACCTGGACAACGCTGAAAAAGTGCGCCAGGCCTTCGAACAATTGATAGCCAAAATACCCTCCAATTCGGAAGAGAGCCGGGAACGCGCAGTGACGGTGCAACGAATGGTGGGGCCGCCAAGCGTCGAGCTTCGCTTGGGCATTAAAAAGGATAACGACTTCGGCCCAGTGCTGACCTTCGGCTGGGGCGGTGCAGCAACTGATATCGCCGAAGATCATATGGTGGCACTGCCGCCGATCAACCGGTTGCTGGCCCGCCGCATGATCGAAGGCACCAAAGTCCATCGGCTGCTGTGCGGCTATCGCGACCATCCTCCGGCCGACCTGCTCCTGCTGGAAGAGATATTGATCCGGCTGGGACGCCTGGCCACCGATTTCGCGGAGATCCAACAGGTCGATATCAATCCGCTTATGGTCATCGGCTCAACGTTGCTGGCCGTCAGCGCGCGCGTTCGCGTCCAAACGCCCTCGGTGCCGGCCCCTTTCCATCTGGTGATTGCACCCTACCCCAATGAATACGAAACCACCATGGCGGTAAACGGGCTCGGCTCGGTCCTGATCCGCCCCATCCGGCCTGAAGACGCCCCTCTGATGAAAGCCCTATTCGCAACGCTGTCGACCCGGACGATCTACCTTCGCTTTTTTTCGCCCCTCCGGGAACTGCCCCCCGAGATGCTGGCCAGATTCACACAAATTGACTACGACCGCGAGATCGCCATGGTGGCCATCCTGGAGGGGGATGGCAAAGAAGAAGAGATGCTCGCCGTGGGACGCATCATCAAAGGCCCCGATCCCAGCCTGGCCGAGTTCGCCATTCTCGTGGGCGACCGGTGGCACGGCAAAGGCATCGGCGCGGCCCTGCTGCACCGGTGTTTAAAAATCGCCAAATCCCAAGGCGTCCGCGACATATGGGGCACGGTCATGTCGGACAACACCCAGATGATTACCCTGGGGCGCAGACTGAAGTTCAAGATTCAACGCCACCCGGACAGCAGCGAGTATGAATTCCGCCTGGACCTGCGCAATCTGCCCGATGATCTTTAGAGTTTGAAACCACTTCTATCAGAGATCGGCGGAACTGGATTGGAAAGAGAAAAGTGAGGGATCAGGCCTGCACTGTGCGGGCCAACTGGTAGAGTTTGGGGTTGGTGCACACTTCGTAGTATTTGCGGGATGAAGCGCGCACCATCTTCAATGTCTTAGGATCGACGATGGGAATCTGGGATTCACGCACGATGAGCCTCTGGTAGCGACCGCTTTTGGTGGGGAACTTGCCGACGTAAAGCGTGGTTTTATTGCCGTGCAGGTCGTGCATCTCCGTGGGCAGCACCTTGAGGTCGATCTCTTTGGAGAGTTTTTCAAAACCCGCGGCATTCAACTCGATGCCATTGACATTGAAGCGCAAGTACAGATCGTCGGCCGTGGCCGCCATCTCCTCTTCCGATCGGTTCTGAAACACATACAGATTGAAGGGTCCTTTATCGCGGGCAAAGAGCCGGCGTCCGATTTTCGAGCAGCTCGACAAACGGTCGGCATGGTTGATGGCGGGCGAAATCATGATGCGGTTGTTGCCGTCGAACAGAAAGGTGGGCGCCTTGTCCAGATAGCTGATACCGATGCCCAACTCGAGGATGGGCAGCTCGTTGCGGCGGCTCTTATCATTGTAGCGCTGGATGATGATCAGCATGTTGATGGCGATGCCGCAGGCGCGCGCCACGCCGTACCAATCGCTGGGGGTGTTTTCTCTTTCGAAAATCGACAATATGACGGCGTCGCCTTCGATGAAAATCTTGGCGGCATCATACTCGGAGAGAATTTCGGAGATGGGGTCGAAGAAATTGAGACTGAAATAGGAGGCCGGATTCAACCCCCGTTCGTTCATACGATGGGTGATATCGGTGGAGCCACGCACATCGGCCTTGATCACCACATGGTTAATGATCGGTTTTTTGGAGGTCTCCTGCTCATTGCTCAGCAGGAACTCGTAAAGCGTGTTGTTCTCCCGGGACAGGGTGATGGTCTTCTCTTCGGTGGCGATGTGTACGCGCTCCATGGCCTCTTTGATGACGGCGCTGTTGCTCAGGTCGCGGTGATAGCGCGCAAATCCGTTTAAGAAGCGGAGCAGATAGCCCTTGCGCTTGGCGGCCGTCATCTGCTCCATGGCCTTGATCTTTTTGTTCAGGGGAGCGAGGGGAAACTCCCGGCCGTACACATTGGCCAGCCGTTTCAACCGGTTTTTGGTCGCCCGGCGCGCCTTGGGCATGATCAGATATTGCATGATCTGCTGGGGCACCAGCGGCGGGCAGTACTCCAAATACTCGGGTTGCATCTCGTAGGAGGCCGCGATGCGGTCGATGACCCCTTTGTGGCGGAATTGATTGTAAAAGAAATGCAGGACCGCCTTCTGTTTCGCAGCCAGCTGCTTGAGCCGATCGATCTCCGCGGGATCGGCCTTCTGTTTTTTAGCCGTCTGTAGCTCGGCGTTGGTGTGTTGCCAATTCAGGAGCGCATCCATATTGCCGATATGGCGCAACCAACCGTCTATCTTCTGCGTATACGCCTTTTGGGTGCTCTCCGAGGATTCCGTCTCGGGCAAGGATGGCGACGCCAGCCGTTTGTCCACCGGTGTCCTCTGGACAGAAGGATCCTGCAGGTCGACCTGATTGATCAGATGACGAATAAAAAAGAGCAGGTTGCCATACTTATCCGGGTCTTCGACGCGGCGCCCCAAGGCCACGTCGTACTCGTGAAGCATGAAGAGCTCATTTTCCGGATTTTGCACATGCAACACAGAAGTACTGACCACATCCTCGAAGAAAGTGGAACGGTTACCGAAGATGGCTTCGCGCATGACCCGGATCTCTTTGCGCTCCACATCGGCCCAATAGCCGCAGATCTCCTGGCCCACCCGCTGGAGGATGGTCTCCCGGTCCTGCATGACCAGCTGCAGCTTGTCTTTGAGCTTGGGCGCTTCGGTCCAATCATTATGCACGGCCAGGTCCGATTTGCGCACTGTCTTCTTCATGCTGCCCACCAAATGGTCATACTGCGACCGGATCTCCTCCAACAGCATCATGATCACAGCCACCTGGGCCAGATACTCTATCTGGGCCTCGCGGCGCGCCTTGGCCTTATTGACCGCGTCCACCATCACTTCTTTATAGAGCTGCTTATAGCTGCCGACCTCTTTGATCAGGCTGACCGACTGGGCGTCGGTCCCTCTTTTTTCAACACCGGCATGGCGGGCCACGAGCTGGGCCACCAGTTTGCGCGTGGCGCTGGTGAAAATGGGGCTGATCAAGACATCGCTGCGGATGTTGTCCACGCCCGGGATCAGGCGTTCCAGAGAAAAGGAGACAGTGTAGTTTTTGAGGGGAAAATCAGTAAGCGGCGGCAATGTTTTGGGTTGGAAGAAAAATTTGAACATGAATTCGTCGCAATCCTTATGCCGCTGTGGCCATTTTGGGGGTCGGATTATATGCCATCGTAAGTTGCACTAAATTAACATAAATCTCCCTAAAAGTCTATATATGCGATGTTTTACAAATTGTAAAAATAGTGGACAGCGAATCATCTTCCGCTGGGCTACGGACCGGCCATGGCAGAAGATAAAAACGTGTAGGCAAAGGCCACGCCGGCTTGCCGCGCTTCGCTCCCAACGAGTGGCACAGGGCTTGCTGATGGTGCTGGTAGCTCGATCGAGAGGCACTTAGTGAAAACCACACCGACCATACTTATCGCGGACCGCAATCCCTATGTACGCCGTTTTCTGCAAAGGGAGCTGACCAATGCCGGCTACGAGGTGCTATTGGCTGAAAACGGCCGCCAGGTAATCTTCTACATCGACCGCCATACATCACTGGATCTTGCCATATTGGATCCGGATCTACCGGATACGGATGCCGCCACCTTGTTCGAAAATCTTCACCACCGCATCCCCCGCATCCCGATCGTTGTTCATAGCCATCGTGGCGAAGATATGGAGTGCGTTGGTGGCAGTGGGGTCTGGTTCGTGGAAAAACGCGGCAACAGCATCGAAGGTATTATCCAAATGGTAGGCGATATATTGGCTGCCAGGGCGCCTGTCATGTAAAACCGCGTACGGGCATCCCACGCTTCGGCAAGCAAGCTTTAGTGAAACTCCGGAAAATGTCCCTCCTCGACCAATCTTAAAAATACCGACACCACCTGCGGGTCGAAAAGAGTACCGCTTTTTTCCCGCAGTTCATCCACTGCGCGCTGCAGACCCAACGAGGCCCGATAGGGGCGATGCGAGGCGATGGTTTCAAAAACATCGGCCACGGCGAGGATGCGGGCCTGAATCAGGATATCACCACCCTTGAGCCCTTGAGGGTAACCGCTGCCGTCCAGCCGTTCGTGATGCTGCAAGATGATATCGGCCAAAGGCCAGGGAAACTCTATTTTTTTTAATATATCATAGCCGGCCTGCACATGGTTCTGGATGAGCTGGTATTCCAAATCGGACAGACGTCCCGGTTTGGCCAGGATGCCGGCCGGTACCGTGATCTTCCCCAAGTCATGGATCACGCTGGCCATGCGCAAGCCGTAGACATCGTCATCGCTCAGCCCCATCGCCTGGGCCACCGTACAGGCTAACTCGGCCACCCGCTGTTGATGGCCGGCCGTATAGGGATCGCGCATCTCCACCGCCACCGACATGGCCAGGACGATCCCCTCCATGGCCCGCCGCAGCTTTTCCAGGTTGAGCTTGAGATCGTGCAAGGCCTTGATACGGTCATGTTTGGAGGCCCTTTCGCCGAGCACCCTTTTGATCCGCGCGATAAACTCGGCGATGCGCACCGGTTTTTGAATAAAATCGCTGGCCCCCTGCTGAACGATATCCTCATAATTGAAATCATCCACATAGCCGGTCATGATGATGACATCGGCTTCATAGCGAGCCTTGATGATGGCACCCAGCTCGATGCCGCTCATCTCCGGCATGCGGATGTCGGCCACAACCACATCCACGGGATGCTCGGACAACAGGCGCAGGGCCGAACCAGGGCCATCGGCCGCAAAACAGTGAAACCCGGCCATTTTAATACCGGTTTGCAGCATCAGGCGGATGGCCTCATCGTCATCCACCACCAAAATGGTACTGGGATTGTCCTGCGGTATGTGGACCATCTGGTTCTCCTTTTTGCACATCCAGCCGGCTGGTTCCAATAAACGCGGCACCAAGGGGCCTGCGGAGAAAAGTCCCGATGGATCCGTTCAAGCCGGGACATCAGCATATAATCTTGAAGTTCAGGATATAGCGCAATGGCAGGTTGAGGGCCGTTTGAACAAAACAATGAAAAAGAAGTTAGGGGCGTCGGCGAATCAGAAAGTGTTGAAGAACAATACGCGAAATCCCCGCTTGCTGGCTCTCAGAATAAAGCCACAGGCGAACTGTGTCAAATCTTTACATTTCGATAATAGCGCAATGCCCGCCCGCAATGCCCGCAATGATCTATCGCTGCCCGGCCGCTTTCATCCGGATATCGATTGTGCGCGCATGGGCCTCCAGGCCTTCGATGCGGGCCAGGCAAAGGATATCCGCAGCCTCCGTGCGGAACGCATCGGCGGTGTAATGAATGATGCTGCTGTTCTTTAAAAAATGATTCACCGACAGTGCCGAAGAGAAGCGGGCGGTCCCGGCTGTGGGCAGCACATGGTTGGGACCGGCCACGTAATCGCCCACCGGCTCGGGGGTATAATCCCCCAGGAAGATAGCACCGGCGTGCCGAATCCGACCGACATAGGCGAATGGCTCGCGCACCTGCAGCTCCAGGTGCTCAGGGGCGATGCGGTTGGCCAACTCGATGGCGATGTCCATATCAGGCACCACCATCAAGGCGCCAAAGGAATGCAGCGATTGCTCCGCGATCTCACGGCGCGGCAATTGAACCACTTGCCGGTCCAATTCGTCGCGGACCGCTTCGGCCAGGGGCCTGGCATCGGTGAGCAGAATGGCCGAGGCCCTGGGATCGTGCTCGGCCTGGGCCAACAGGTCGGCGGCCACAAACCGCGGGTCGGCCTGGGCGTCGGCAATCACCAGCACTTCGCTGGGGCCGGCGATCATATCGATCTGCACCATACCGGCCACAAGCTTCTTGGCCAGAGTGACATAGATGTTACCCGGTCCGACGATCACGTCGACCTTGGGAATCGTGGCCGTACCGTAGGCCATGGCTGCGATGGCCCAAGCGCTGCCGGCCTTGTAAACCGTATCCACCCCCGCCTTTTGGGCAGCCGCGAGCAGATAGGGACTCACCCCGCCATCCCGGGTGGGAGGCGTCACCATGATGACCCGTGGAACACCGGCGATCTTGGCCGGAATGGCCCCCATCAAAACCGAAGAAACCAGCGGGGTTTCGCCACCCTTGCCGCCCGGCACATAGACACCGGCGGCATCCACGGGATGAACCATCTGACCGAGAAAGGTACCCGGCCTGGGCGCGTCGACCCAGGAGCGGGGAAGTTGTTTTTGATGAAAAGTGGTGATTTGATCGACGGCCCGGCCGAGCGCTTGTTTGAACCCACGATCCACCTTTTTAAGCGCCTGGGCCATCTCCGAAGGGGAGACTTCCACCTGGGTGACATCCATCCGGGGCGCATCGTGCTTGCGCGTATAGGCGATCAGGGCCTGGTCGCCATTTTTACGGACATCTTCCAAAATTCGCTGAACCGCGATCAGCTCCTTGCGTCCATAAGCCAACCCCCGGCCTACGATGCGCTCTATTCGTTTAGCGGCCGCTTGCGAAGGATATTCAAATATTTTCATCAAACCGATTCCTTTCAATTGGAATTCGAAATATGAGGAATTCATGCGGATGTGTCAAGCGCGAATCGCCGCGTCTTTCCATCGCGGGTGGTTCCGTCCCAAAGCTCAGTTTTGATATTGACTTGGAGTTTAATTTCAATAATAAAGATCAATTTTGTTTGCAAAAAAATGCGAGCTGCAAGCCTCTCTTGGCAGCAAAAATTGATACTACATTGGAGGTAATCTATGAGCCCGAAACGTATTCATAACTTCAACGCCGGACCGGCGGCCCTTCCGCTAAGCGTGCTGGAAGAGATCCAAAAAGAGTTTCTGGATTTCAAGGGCTCTGGCATGTCCATCACCGAGGTGAGCCATCGCTCCAAATGGTTCGAGGAGGTCATCAATGACGCGGTGACCCGCGTCAAACGGCTGCTCAAGCTGGACGACCGCTATAAAGTGATCTTCTTACAGGGCGGGGCCAGCATGCAGTTCGCCATGATCCCCATGAATTTCCTGGCCGACGGCCGCAGCGCCGACTACGTCAACACCGGCACATGGTCCACCAAGGCCATCAAAGAGGCCAAAATCGTAGGGAAAAGCATCAAGGTGGTGGCCTCCTCCGAGGATCGCAATTTTGCCTACATTCCCAAGAACATTCCCTTTTCCGCGGGCGCCACTTATGTCCACATCACCTCCAACAACACCATCAAAGGCACCCAGTGGGCAAAGTTCCCGGACACCGGCACCGTGCCATTGATCGCCGACATGTCGTCCGATATGTTTTCACGGCCCTTTGATGCCAGCCGCTTCGGTCTGATTTATGCCGGCGCCCAGAAGAACATGGGGCCGGCTGGCGTCTGCCTGGTGGTCGTGCGCGACGACCTGCTCAAGCTGGTGCCGGACAACCTGCCCACCATGCTCAAATACACGACCCACACCGAGCAGAACTCCATGTACAACACACCGCCCTGTTTCTCCATCTATACGGCCCAGTTGGTGCTCAAATGGCTGGAGGAGACGGTGGGCGGTCTGGAGAAAATGGCGGCCATCAACCAGAAAAAAGCCGGCCTGATATACAACCTCATCGACCAGAGCCAATTTTATCGCGGCACAGCGGACAAGGACAGCCGTTCGCTGATGAATGTCACCTTCCGTCTGCCCGACGAAGCGCTGGAAAAAAAGTTCATCGCCGAAGCGACCGCCAACGACATGGGCGGCCTCAAGGGGCATCGTTCGGTGGGTGGATGCAGGGCCTCCATCTACAACGCCACCTCCGAAAAAACCGTGGAAACGTTGGTCGAGTTCATGAAAACATTCGAAAAAAAGAACGGATAACGCCGCCCACCGAAACGCTCATGCTATGCGCAGCTAAAAAAGCCAAAGCCGCCTTACAGCGGCTTTGGCATTGACTTGCAGCACAACGGATGCCGATATAATTTCAATATCAGGGCATCAGAGCAAACAAACGACTACTCGCACAGCTCAAAGAGCGCAGCCGCGCCCATGCCACCGCCGATGCACATGGATTCGACGCCGTACTTGGCACCGCGGGCGCGCATGTTGGCCACTATGGTAGCGGCCAGCTTGGCGCCGGTGCAGCCCAGGGGATGGCCCAGGGCGATGGCGCCGCCGTTGATGTTAACGCGGTCCATGTATTTATCGATGCCCAGCTCACGGATGCTGTAAATCGCCTGGGAGGCGAACGCTTCGTTGATCTCCCAGACACCGATATCATCGACCTTCAAACCGGCCTTATCCAGCAATTTGGGAATGGCGTAACGCGGCCCCACGCCCATCTCGTCCGATCGACAACCGATGGTGGTAAAGAGTTTGAACTTGGCTAAAGGCTTGATCCCCAAGGCCTTGACCTTTTCGCCGCTCATCAACACGGTGGCGGCCGCGCCGTCGGTGGTCTGGGAAGAGTTGCCGGCGGTGACGGAACCGGTCAGAGAGAAAGCCGGACGCAGCTTGGCCAGGCCTTCCAGGGTGGTGTCATCACGCACGCCGTCGTCGAAACTCTGAATGAAGGTCTCACGCTTAATGGTGCCGTCGGCCTGGGTCACGAACTTAGCGGCCGGCGTGGGCACGATCTCGGTGAAAAAACCTTTCTTCTGGGCATTGGCGGCCTTCATCTGAGACTGAAGGGCAAACTCATCCTGCTGCTGGCGGGTGACATTGTATCTTTTGGCCACGTTTTCCGCCGTCATGCCCATGGAGATGAACAGATCGATCTGCTTCTTCTCGGCATCGGGATAGGGCCGGGGCATATTGCCGCCCATGGGCACATAGGACATGGACTCCACGCCGGCGCCGATGGTGACATCCGACCAGCCGCACATGATCCGCATGGCGCTGTCGGCGATGGCTTCCAGACCGGAAGCGCAGAAGCGGTTGACCGTAGCGCCCGACACCTTATCGGGAAAGCCGGCGATCTTGGCCGCGTTGCGGCCGATATTGAGTCCCTGCTCCGCTTCGGGGAAGGCGCAGCCGAGCATGACGTCTTCGACTTCATTTGGATCGAGTTTGATTTTATCCACCGATGCCTTGAGGATAAAAGAGATCAAGTCCAGGGGCAGGGTGTCTTTAAAGGCGCCCTTGGCCCGCTTGCAGCCGGGTGTCCGGACCGCACTGACGATATAAGCTTCTTTCATGGTATTCCTCCACGGATAGATTGTTGTTTTGTTAGCGCCTCACCGGGTCCTAATTGCGCAGCGGTTTGCCGGTCTTGAGCATGTGGTCGATGCGGGCGATGGTCTTCTCCTGGCGCAGCAGATCGACGAAACTTTTGCGCTCCAAGGCCAACATGTTGTCTTCGCTCACAAAGCCGCCGGTGCGGCTCTGGCCGCCACTAATGGCTGATGCGACCTTGCTGGAGACAAAGCAGTCATATTCGCTGACATAGCCGGCACCCTGCATGTTGAGCAGTTCGGCGTTGACCATGCCTAAAGCCGCTTCGCCGAAAACGCGCAACGGGCGTTGGACCGGCGGTGCATAGCCGTCCGCGGCCATGCGCAGGACCTCTTTCTTGGCTTCGCCGATCAAATGATCGCGGTTGAAAACGATGCGGTCTTTGGGACCCAGGAAGCCGGTA
>JBAQGR010000460.1:0-5309 GCA_049287895.1 Desulfatitalea sp. | reverse complement strand
CTGGTCAATGCCGGCATCCGGGCCAATGTAGCGGTGGAGACCGAAGAGATGGCCGCCGAAAAGGCCTTGCAGTCGGGGGCCATGGCCCTGTTTGAGGAGAAGTACGGCGACCGCGTGCGCGTGGTGGCCCTGGCCGATCTGAGCAAGGAGCTGTGCGGCGGCACGCATGCCGGTCGCACCGGCGACATCGGCCTGTTCAAGATCGTAGGCGAGACCAGCGTGGCCGCGGGTGTGCGGCGCATCGAGGCCCTGACCGGTGAGACCGCGCTGGCCTATGTCCAGGAAGCGGCGCGCACCGGCCAGAAGATCGGGCAACTGCTGCGCATCAAGGCCGACGAGGTGGTCGCCCGGGTGCAGCAACTGCTCAGTGCACAGAAATCCTCCGAAAAGGAGATCGAGAAACTCAAGGCCTCCCTGGCCGATACCAAAGCCCAATCCGATGAGGATGCGCCGCGCCTGGTGGACGGCGTGGCCGTGCTGGTCAAGCGCGTGGCCGTGGATACACCGGCCGCTCTGCGCGATCTGGCCGACCGTTTCAAGGATCGCATCCAGTCGGGCATCGTGATTCTGGGAAGCGCGGCTGGGGACAAGGCCCTGCTTATCGTCATCGTGACCAAGGATCTGGAGAAGCGATTCCATGCCGGCCAGATCGTCAAAGCCCTTTCAGCATTGGTGGGCGGGGGCGGGGGCGGTCGTCCCGATATGGCCCAGGCCGGTGGCACCAAGCCCGAGAACCTGGATATGGCTTTGGCGAAGGCTTACGACATCATTTCCGGAAAGTAGAAAGTGGAAAGTGGAAAGAGGAAAGTTGAGGATGGGGGCGATTTGAGAAGAGCAGGGCGGGGCCATCCATCCTTGACGATCTCATAAAGAGTCGCTCGGGGTCCGTTAGAGTCATCCCCGCGAAGGCGGGGATCCAGTCATTTAATGTGGTTCTGGACTCCCGCCTTCGCGGGAGTGACGGTTCGCGGACATTTTACGAAGACATCATCCTGCGATTTCCGGAAATAAGAAAAGGCGCCCGTGTTGAGCGCCTTTATTTTTAATCTGGACGTGGGAACCGTTACTCTTTTACTTTGAGGGCTATTTCGATGATCATCTCGCCTTTGTCGGTGGTACAGGGGATGGTGACAATGGGAATCCCCGAAGGATAGCTGACCTTGTGCTTGCCCACCACCACGCTGGGTACCGAGATGCTGTTATCGTTGCTGGGAAAATCGGTTTTGGCATTGCCGGCGATCATGTTGGCGATTTCGCCGATCGCATCGGTGCACACCTCGTCCAACTCATGCACATCTTCACCGATGAGGGTCGAGACCAGTTGGAAGGCCACGGCCTGGGAGAGGCTGATGACCACGCATCCACTCACATTGCCTGAAAGACCGATGATGCTGCTGATTTCGTGAGGCACCTCGTTGGTTTTTTTCAGAATCGGCTTGCCCAACGAAAAGGGAACGGCGATCATGGTTTCGAACACCCGTTTGACAGCCACCACGAACGGTTTGATGTAATTGGGATCCATTATTCAGCACCTCAAAACGTTTGCCTACATTCGCTCAAGTCCTGGAACCGCTCCCAGTCCCTGGGCACCGATGTACCCACACGGCTTCATCGCAACGGCACCGCGATCCGTGTCACAGCTATCATCGGCACATAGCATGCGAACTTTATAAAAAAATTGATAGTCACACCGTCGCGCCTGCCTTGAGCACATCGATCATGGAAAAGACCTGGCCCGTGATGCCCTGGGAGAGTTTGGCGGCTAAAAAGCAGACCGCATCCCGGGTGCCCTCGCCGTAAATTTCGCGGCCATTGATGTTGTGGGTGAATTCGAAGCGTACGGTTTCGTCGGCCGATACCAGTGAATAGGTGTGCCAGCCGTGGCCGCCCAGATGTCCGGGCGGTACGCCCCACAGGTTGAGCTGGCGCTCCGGGTCACGCTCTTTCTCGATCTGCTCGGCGTCAAAGGGGATGCCCATGCGGTTGAAGTAGGTGACCATGGCCTTGGCCGTACCGCTGGTGTCGGCTTTGCCGGCCTGGTGGCTCTCCCGGATGGTCAGCCGGTAGCCTTTGAACAGGTTGGGAAAATTCTCGGCGGCATAGGTCATCATGGCCTGGAAGCCTACGATCTGCTTGGCCATGTTGGGGGCGACGACGGCCACGTTGCCGCTGCGTGCGACCGTATCCAGCAGCCGCTGGCGATCGCCGCCCGTGGTCCCCATGACAAAGGGCAGCTTGTGGCGGCAGTAAAAGTCGGCATTGGCATTGACGGCTGTGGGATGAGTAAAGTCCACGCTGATGAACGGCGCCTCGGCGGCGATGATGGCCGAGATCCTTTCATCCTGGATTTCGGGGCGAATCAGTTCCACGGCCAGCGAACCGATATGGCACTCTTTGGCATCGATCTCCGGACCGGTCAAGGCGAAGGGCAGCACTTTGATACGGTTGTCGGCCATGGCGTGCCGGGCGATGACCTTGGCCACATTGCCGGGTAATCCATTGATCATGACGCTGATTTTTTGCATGGTATTCCTCCCAAGATTTTGAAACCACTTCCGTGGTGTCGGCGCTGCCGGAACCGCATGTTCAGGCCGCGAAGTGTCGCCCTAGCTCCGCGGCCAACGCCATCAAGCGGGGCAGGGCGATGTGGCTCATGGGCAGACGGCGGTCCAAGGTCGCCACGGCGTGGGGTATGAACGCTTCGAAATAACGCTTGCCTTTGACGCGGCTCAGGAATCCGAAAGCGCCCAGCATCTGCAAGTTGCGCGTCAAGGCGCAGTAATCGTATCCGCGCAGAAAACGATCGACATTAAGATCTGTCCGGGTGCTCAGGGCGTTGACGGCATAGTCGCGCAATGCCTCCTGCAGCGCGACGGGCAGCGCCACGTAGGGGTCGATGAGCAGCGAGGCCAGATCATACTGCAGCGGTCCCAGGCGTCCGCCCTGGAAATCGATGAAGCCGATACGGTCGCCGTGGATCATGATGTTGCGCGACTGCAAGTCTCGATGCATAAAGCCCATCCAGCCATACTCCATGGCACCGGCGGCCAGTTGTTCGAATTCGGGGGCCAGGTCGCTAAAATCCACCGCCTTGCCCAGATAGCCATTGAGGAAAGCGTTTACGAAATAGCGGCACTCCCGTTCTATGATCAGCTCCCGGTCATAGTGGGTGCTCTGCCAGGTCCAGGCCACGTCGAAGCCGCGGCCTCCCTCGACGGCCATGTGCAGCCATTGATCGATCACCCGCCGATAGAGTTGTTGCACTCCGTCGGTGTCCACCGCCCGGGCCGCATCCTGCAAATGGAGATCCCCCAGATCTTCGAGGAAAACCAGGCCGGCAAAGGGGTCGTACAGATGGATGTGGGGTACCGAAACCCCGCTGGCCCGCAGGTGGCGACCGATCTGGATAAAAGCGTCTACCTCCTGCTGGCCCTCGCGTTGGGGCCGAATCCCATGGTCCACCATGATGAGGCTTTGGCCATCGGCCTTGAGCCGGTGCCAGCGCCGGTCCGAGCCGTCCCCCTGAAGGGTCTGGTCGACCACCGGCGCCCGGGGTCTCTGGCCGAACGCCTTTTCAAAGGCCATGGGCACCATGTGGTCCATGGCTGCGGCACGGTAGCTTTCCGGTGTACCGATATCTTGCCAGTAGTGGTCGTGTACGATCAAGGCTTTTATGCGCTCGCCGGACTGTAGCATCCGGGTGTAGGCGTCGATGATATGGGCCGGCCCCTGGGTCGGCAGGAAATCGAGCACCCGGCGGTCGAGGACGTGGATGCCGGTAAAGGCCAGGGTGCGACAGGGGATGCTGAGCTGTTGGGATGCATCGAAGCCCACGATCCAATCCTGCGGGTCTGCGAGCACCGAATTAAAGCGAGCATGATCGTGCATCACCATGGTCACGGCGCCGTCATGGCTGCCGTGAAAGGCGAAAACCCGGGCCAGATCGATATCGCTGACGATGTCGGCATTGACCACCAGCAGGGGGCCGTCGGGCCAAAAGTCGGCCACATTGCGGATGGCCCCGCCCGTTCCCAGAATTTCCGGTTCATGGCGCGTCTGCACGCGGATGGGATAGGGTTGGCGGGCCACAAAGGCCTCGATCTGCGCGCGGTGGTGGTGAGTGTTGATCACGGCGGCGCTGCAACCGGCGCGTTGCAGCCGTTCGAGGATCAAGTCCAGCACCGGGCGTTGATTCAGGGTGAACAACGGCTTTGGCGTGTGCCCGGTAAAGGGAAGCAACCGTGTTCCCAGTCCGGCGGCGAGTATCATGGCCTTCATCGGCAATCCCAATTACTGTTTGATCAGATGTAGAAAATTGCGCAACGGGTGTTCGTAGTGGTCGATTTTATCCACATTCTCGGAGCCGCGGATCCCATGGCTGGTGAAGTAACTGATGCCGTTGTCGTAGTTGATCTTGGACAACGATTCGGGCAACACCAGTTCGTGCTGCTTGAGCATAGTCCGGCCCAGGGCTTGGATCTTCTTCATGCGTTCTTCGACGCCGGCATCGGCGCGCGGGGTTTGCTTGAAGAATTGCAGCACCACCCAGTAGGATTCGAAATAGGTCAGGAGAAAACGGGCGAAGAGCTTGAGCTTGCGAAACCCGACCGATGTGATCTGGTAGGTGTCCGGCAGAGTGGGATGGGGAATCAGAATGGCATCATCGATGAACGATTTGATATTCTTGCGCACCAGACGTTCGGCCGTGATTTCATTGTCGAAGGCGAACTCATATTTGAAGAAATTCTGCAAAAAGCGATAGCGGTCGTGCAGGTCGGCGGATGAAAATTGAAAGGCATCCTTTTCCAAAATAGCGGCGGCGGTAAAGGCCGCCGGCACGAAGTAGGCAATGCAGTTGTTCTTGTAGTACTCCAACTGGAGCCGCTTGTTGGCCGACAGTATATATTGCGCCATTTCCGTCGGCATGTTCTTCTCGCCGCTGGGCAGTTCAATAATCTTGCGCTGGATGTAGTTCTCCAAGGCTTGCTGACAGGCCCGGGGGGGATCGACCATCAAGGTATCGGTCTGTTTGGCCCGTTGGGAAGCGAGCAGGGACAAGTAAGTCTCGACGATCTGCATCAGATCTTCGGCAGTAAAACGCACGGCCGCGCAGTTGAGCGCCGCGGAGGCCATCAGGCTATGGGGTGTCGCCACACTCACCTGATCGATGGCGTTGATGATGCGCCAGCCCAGATTCCGGCACAGGGCGTTTTGCTCTTTGGTGGGCATGTCGTCCAGGGAAGCGTTATTTTCCTGCAGCAGTTCCTTGAGGGAGATGGGATCGTGAAAGTTGATGTAGATCTTGCCAT
>JBAQGR010000459.1:0-1646 GCA_049287895.1 Desulfatitalea sp. | reverse complement strand
CAGACCAAGGAGGATGTGAGCGACCCGGTGGGCTTTGCTTACCTGGAGTACGTCGTAAAGCACATCCCCCTGCCCTTCGCGGCCATCGGCGGCATCAAGGAAGGCAATCTCGCCGAAGTGGTCCGCCGGGGCGCCAGGACCGTCTGCCTGGTTACCGAGATCGTCGGCGCCGAAGATATCGCCGCAAAAGTGCGCAAGCTCGCAACCTATCTATAAAAGTAGTATTCAAAGGAGAGCCCCCATGTCCTATAAAACCCAAATGCAAGCGGCCCGCCAGGGCAGCGTCACCCCCCAGATGGAACAGGTCCTGGCCCAGGAGAAGATCTCCCGGGAAGATTTAGTGGCCCGGGTGGCGGCCGGCCGCATCGCCATCCCGGCCAACCACAACCATCCGAACCTTTACGCCAAGGGCATCGGCCAGGGGCTGAGCACCAAGATCAACGTCAACCTGGGGGTCTCCGAGGATTGCTGCAACGTGGAGCTGGAGCTGGACAAGGTGCGCCGGGCCATCGAACTCAAGGCCGACGCCATCATGGACCTGAGCACCTTCGGCGCCACCCGCGCCTTCCGGCGCCGCACTATCGAGGTGAGCCCGGTGATGATCGGCACGGTGCCGATCTACGATGCGGTGGCGCGCCATGGCAAGGATGTACCTGCCATCTCCGTGGAGCACTTCTTCGAGACCGTGAAGATCCATGCCGACGACGGCGTGGATTTCATCACCATCCATGCCGGCCTGACTCAGGCGGCCGTGGCGCGGCTGCGCCAGAGCCCGCGCCTGACCCACGTGGTGAGCCGCGGCGGCTCGGTGCTGCTGCACTGGATGACGGCCAACGACCGGGAAAATCCCTTCTACGAACATTTCGACCGCTTGCTGGAGATCTGCCGGGAGTACGACGTGACCATCAGCCTGGGCGACGGGCTACGGCCCGGATCGCTCCACGACGCCACAGACGCGGCCCAGATCCAGGAGTTGATCGTTTTAGGCGAGTTGACCCAACGCGCCTGGCAGGCCGACGTGCAGGTGATGATCGAGGGGCCGGGGCATGTGCCGCTGCATGAGATCGCCGCCAACATGCTATTGGAGAAGAAGCTGTGCCACGGCGCGCCCTTCTACGTGCTGGGTCCCATCGTCACCGATGTGGCCCCGGGCTACGACCATATTACTTCGGCCATCGGCGGGGCCCTGGCCGGGGCCCACGGCGCCGATTTTCTCTGCTATGTCACACCGGCCGAGCATCTGCGGCTGCCCGACCTGGACGATATGAAAGAGGGCATCGTCGCGGCCCGCATCGCGGCCCATGCGGCCGATATCGCCAAGGGGCTGCCCGGCGCCATGGATTGGGACAACGCCATGAGCCATGCCCGCAAGGAGCTGGACTGGCCGCGCATGCTGGAGTTGGCCATCGACCCGGAGAAGGCGCGCGCCTACCGGGCCTCTTCCCAACCCCTGGACCAGCAGGTGTGCACCATGTGCGGCGACCTGTGTGCGGTCAAGCGCAGTCGACAAGTCCTGGAAGGGCGTTAGCAGTGTCCATCCATAAACGGCATCTTGCGGTCCATATCTGCGTTGTCGCGTTTTTGAAATCCTCGACGTAGAACGGCTACGCCTGCGGTTTCAAAAACGCTCCTGCCTTGATCTGGAC
>JBAQGR010000458.1:0-10439 GCA_049287895.1 Desulfatitalea sp. | reverse complement strand
ATCGAAAGTTACGACCCGGATCGGCTCGACAACTTCATGCCCTTGAACGCTAACGACAACTGCGACTACGATTCCGACGGTGACGGCGACCGGGACGCCAACTGGGCCTTGGAGTGGCAGGCGGCCCATACCCAGGGCGTGGAGTGGTACAGTTGCTCCGCGGCGCACAGCCAGGCGCTCAACGCCAATCAGAAGGCTTACGCCGCGTGGGCGCTCTGGGCGCGGCTGGCCGGCTGGACGGGTGCGGCCAAATAGTAATAGTATTGTCTCAATGAATCTTTAAAATGTGTGACCGACGGCGGTTTAAGAAGGGTCGACCTCTTCTTGGACCGCCGTCATGCATTTCGGGCCGAGCAGTCTGGAACGATGCCGGATATTACTGATATGGGGAGAAAACAGCGGCCAGCTGGGCGGCAACGACCGGTGTGCTATAGTACTTCTCCGCTACTTCCCTGCCTTTGGCGCCCCAGGTGCGCGCTGTATCGCGATGCCGGTAGATGAAATCCAAGGCGTCGGTCCACTGGCCATCGCGGGTCGCAGTCAGCCCGCTACCCTCTAGGTGGGCCAGCACCTCCAGGTTCATGCCCACGGGTGAAACGACGACTGGCACTCCCGCGGCCATGTATTGCAGCATCTTATACGCGCATTTGCCGCGGGTCCACTCGTCGTCTGCCAGCGGCATGATGCCGACGGCAAACTTAGACAATGCGGCGGTTTCGGTACCCCGCTGCCAGGGGATGAAGTGATGTTTGTGGGGTTGGATGAGGGTGAAGGCGGGCGAACGATCAGCTATAATATGCAGTATCGCATCGTTATGCAGAGACAAGAAACGGTTCAACCCCTTTTCGATGGCATAGAGGTATTTAAAATTGCTGTGGGTTCCGGTCCAACCGATGATGAATGGCGTTTCCGGTTGTGTCGCGGTGAGCTCCGCGGCGGTGAAGCGGTGTACATCCACGGCGGTGGGGATGATATGAATGCGACGATGGTAGGCTGAAAACCAATCGGCGATATAGGTGTTGCCGGCGATGATGGCCTCAGCCCGCCTGGCTATCGATTGGGCCAAGAGGCGCCCGGCGGGCTTTTTGAGCCAGATGGCATCGTCCACGTCAAAGACCATGGGTTTGCGGATCAACCGTTCGAAGGTCGGAACGCCCGGTTGAATCTCCCTTTCCAGCCAGACCACCCGTGCGGAGCGGCTTTGAAGCACGCCCGGCAGGCGGGCGGCCAGGCGGTATGCGGCCCATGTCCAATAAAGGGGCGGCAGATATCTTCGGGCGTGGCCGCCGCCCAGCGGACCGGGCATATCTGCATACTTGTCGATCGGTGGGCGCCGTTCGCGCACGACGATACCATAGTGCCGCAATTCGGTGATATGCTGGCGCACGCGAAAGCGCGCCGAAGGGACGTCGCGTCCCGATGTCAAGGCCGTTACCTCAATCATGGCGGCTTCTCCGGGCAGTGCAAATGATATTGAGGGAAATGATGTTGGGCCATCCTCCTTCCGAGAAATAGACCAGCAGTTTGAGAAGCAATCGAACGCCAAGAACCACCACTTTTTTGACGGCGAAGAGCGGATTGTAGATGCCGATCTCTTCCTGAAAACACGTCACTTGAGCAAAGCCGCAATGGCGCAGCAATTGAATCAGGGATTTTTCATGGTACGAGGTGCGGTGCGTCAGGTCCTGGTAACGGGTGGCATTGCCGAGCGGGTAAGCCGCATTGATGGTTTTGACGATTAGACGGCCATCGGGCTTCAACGCGCCCAGTAGGGCGTGCATCATCGGCAGTAACGCTTCGCGCTCCAGGTGTTCGAGCACATCGTTGAGCACGATGACATCGAAATGCGCTGGATGGTTTCGTAGAAAAGCTTCGCTGTCAGGTACATGGCGAAAGTCGAGAACGGGTTGCATCGTCTTTGCACGCTGGATCATCTCCGGGGTGATATCGATACCGATGATGCGCTGATACCCAGCCTGGTTCAGGTAGAAAAGAAACTGGCCTATGCCGCAACCGAGGTCCAGGATGACCGCATCCTTGGCGATGGCGCGGAAAAAGCGCTGGTAGTTCCATCTGAATTTTCGGGCGGTCAGCGCAAAGCAATGGGGGTCCAATTGCTGGCTGTCGCTCTGGCTCAGGCTTTCCTCATAGTAGCGTGTGTAAAGTTTATTCATGGCGGGCCAACTTTTTTTCGGTTCGGATCAAGAATAAAAGCGCGGCCAGGGCCGCAACCAGCAGGGAGATGCCTCCAGCCACAATGCCCAGGCGGCGGGCCAGCCCGAACAGCAGCACGATGTTGACAAACAGAAAGATCACTTGGGAGCCCAGCACGCGCCGGGTAGCGGCAGCCCCTTTGCTGGCGATGTACCAGGCCTTGATCTGCCCATGAAATTGGATGCTGCCGAAGAGGCAGAGGCAGGCAAAAAGCGGCAGCGACATGGGATAGCCGTAAAGCCAAAGCGCCGCGGTGCCCACGACGGCCGAAGGGGCCAGGGTGAATGCATATTGAAGTCGGGTAAAACGCCGCAGGGTTTGCGGCAGCAGGTTGCGATCGTCCCGGCAAAAGAGCGGGAAGGCATAGGTCAGCACCAAAGTCATCAGGGAACCGACCAGCCCGTAGGTGGCCAGAAAGTGGGCTTGATAAAGGCCGACTTCCTGGGCTCCAAGAAAATATTGGAGCAGGATTCGATCGACGCTGTAGGCCGCCACCCCGATCAGCCCGTTGAGCAGCATGAGTCCGCCGTGTTGGAGCATCGGGCCGGCGAAGGTCAGGGCCGATCCGGTGCCGAAGCTCTTGACGACAAATTTGCCCGCGGCCAGACCCGCGCAAAAATAGGCGGCCCAAAAAACAAAGCAGATGGCCGCCAACTCCGCACGTCCGATGCCCACCAGCAGGGTGAACAGGCCCAATACGATTATCGCCCAACCCAGGTCTGCAGCGACATAGGTGCGCCAGTCCTGAAGCGCTTGGGCGATCTGCTTGGCCAGCGACCACCAAGCGTAGAACAGGCTCATCATCAGGGTCAAGTCCATCAAGCGCCGGTCGATATGGAGCCAGGTGCCGATGGGATCGCGAAAGGCGTACGCCCCCAGGCCCACAGCAAGGCCGCAGCCGAACGCGATCAGCAGTAAAGATCGGAGGGCTTGAAAGCTCTTCCGGGGATCGCTTTGCACCGCGACGATGCGGGCAAAGGCCGACGCCCACCCACTGCTGATGGGCAAGGAGAGGTAACCGGCCAGAAGCATAATGATAGTCAATTCGCCATAGTGCGTCTGGCCGAGGGTTCTTCCTAGGAGGATTTGGGTGACCGCCGAAAGAATTCGGGCCGCGATCATGCCGCTGCCGAAGAACAGCATGCGGTCGAGGTGGCGCAGGAGCCCCTCGGGCGGCGGTTCCTTGAACGCCAAATACCAGCCGGCGGAAAGGAGACGCGCAACGGTGTGACTGAAAGCGGTCGGCATAGTTTCTCGATGCTGTTTTTATTGTAAACCAATTACTTGCGTTGGCTCACGGTAGCCGTAAACCTGTTCAAAAGTCAAGGTGCTGTGACCCGCGGATCGCGATGATCACGGCCCTGGGTGCGGTGTAGAGGGTTATTCGCTTAGGGTTCGGAAGCGGTGCTCCAACTCGGCCAGATCGACGCGGATAAAGCGCGGACGGTAGATGGTGGCGTCGCGATAGAGCGCGGCAGGGTCGGTGACATGGTTGAGGTTGTACGAAACGAGCGGGCGGCCCTGAGCGCTGAACTGGGTGTGCACGAAGGGGTTGTAAGCCGCGACGTTCTGGTCCGTTTCCGGGGCGCGATAGACGATTTGGGGGCCTTGCCAGGGGCCGGTGGGCGCGCGGGAGCGGTAGGCCACAATGACATTGGAAAAGGGGACCCGGCCGTCCATGCTGAAGAGATAATAGTGATGGCACGCCTGGATGACGCTATACTGGGTGGAAACGCCGGTCAGGATCGGTGCCGAAGCGTCCGGCGTATCGCGCCACTGCCGGCCGTCGAAATAGACCCAAGGGCCTTGGATATGTCCGGCCGGCGTCCGCGCCACGTGGGCTTGCTTGGGGTGATGTTGATCCTGGGTGCCGTAGATATAGGTGTACTCCTCGGTTTCCAGGATGCAGGCGCCATAAAGAATTCCGTTTTCGGATGGCGCGGCCGTGGTGCCGATCCATTGCAAGCCCGGCAGCGTAAGGGTGGCCAGGGCCGTGCCGGTCCAGCGCCAGCGCCACAACGCGGGCGCCTCGAGCTCGAAACGATGGAGAAAAAGATGCAGGC
Organism: Desulfatitalea sp.; assembly: GCA_049287895.1. Taxonomy (GTDB): domain Bacteria; phylum Desulfobacterota; class Desulfobacteria; order Desulfobacterales; family Desulfosarcinaceae; genus Desulfatitalea. The sequence goes on along the minus strand of JBAQGR010000458.1, from coordinate 6,162 downwards.
GATTCTTCTCCACCGTGCCGTCGCCGGGCCAGAACCACTCTTGCGCCGAGGCGGGTGCGAAGAAGGCGCTGGCAACGCCTCTGGCCGATTGGTGACGTGTTTCCAGCGCGATGCCGTCTTGGACCACCAGGCAATTGCGGATAAAGGGGGTGTCCGCCGAGCGGGTGTTGTCGGGCGCGATCGTGCCCAGCAGGGAATCGCCGAAGAGCCACACCGTGCGGCCATCGGGCAGCAGCACCGAGAGTGTGCCGTCGCCTCCGGTCCAGCCGTCGCCGGTGCGTTGGAAGAGGTGATCGAAGTCAAGGGCCGGCTCGGCCACCGGACGAAGTGTTTCGGTGGGCGGCAGGACGCGGCCGCTGCAGGCCCCACCAAAGAGGAGCAGTAAAATCCCGAGCAGCATTGCGGCGAGGGTTCGGGTGATCCCTGGGCGAACACCGCTTGCGCTTCCGCCCTGACACCTCTGATATGACACCGCCCGCGTGCGCATGTCAGGCGGCCACCACGCGGGCCTTCAGGAACTTCTTCACACGACTGTAAAGCGAATACTCTTTCATGTAGGCCATGTACTGCTGGTAGGTTTTGTCCCTTCCCAGATGGGCCTCCTCGGTTTTGGCCCGGAGGTAATAGATCAAGTTCACGTTGGCCAGCAGCAGGCAGTTTTTGATGGCGTCAACATAGCTTTCATTGGAGATGAACGGCACCGCGATCAGCCACCAGGAGAGATTCTTGGAAACATAGGCCGGGTGTTTACAATATTTATAGGGGCCGTTGGTGATGATACCCCGGTGGGTCAGGTTGGAAAAGCGGATACCGAACTGGATGGTTGCCCAGACATAGACGACCAGCGACAACAAAATCGTGACACCCCAAGCGATCAATAGATGAGGGTAGTCGGAAAGCCAGCCGTCGAAATTCAAATTGTCTTTGTTGTAGGAGAGGTACATGGCGTTGATCTGGTTCCAAAAGGGATGATAGCACGCAAGGGCGACAAACCATCCCAGGAATGTCGGTTCGACCGTGCGGATGTGGGAGTTGAAAATTCGGAAGGTCATTATGTAGCCGACGCTGACGTAGGCCAGGTCGATGGTGAAGATCAAGGTGATCATTGTGTGGTAAAAAGTATAGGGGCTTTTTGTAAACAGTTCATATACGGCGGCGGCAATGGTCTGGTTTTGAAAAGTGCCGATGTTTTGGATGAAGAAACTGAACATCAGCGGTAAAAAGAAGCCCTTCACGAACCATCCCAGAATGTGATTTTTCAGGATCTCTTTGTCGACGCTTCGGGTTTGACCCAGGAAGAACATGCCGGCATGCCAATTGCTGTCTTCCTTGTCGAGCAGATATTTGTCCAGGATATAGATATAAGGAAAAGCGAGGATGCATGTGCCCGGGATGAGATATTTCAATAGCTGAAAGTAGTTTTTGTAAAAATGGGTGGAGTATTCCGGGTAGATGTAATAGCAGGCGCCGATCATCAGCATGGAAACATACAGCCCGAACAGCTTGATCAGCACGCGCTTGAGGTCGGGCCGGCCCCCATGCCTGAAATCCAAATCCGTCTCTTCATGTTTGTAGGATTTAAAAATCAATGCTTCGGCCAGGATGATCGGTACGGCGATGGAGAGCAGCAGAAAGATGCCGGCGGAAAAGGTGGAGAAATACTTTTGAATTTTGACTACTTCCAGCATGATCAGAAAGCAGATCAGGCCACACGCGCTGGTAAAGAACGACGGCCAGGACTTGGGCGGTTTGGCGAATGCAGGACGGCTCAAGGCGGTTTTCCTTTGCATGACAAGTATCCATTTGTTGAGAGAAAGCCCGACGGGATCGGCATATCGGTGGAAATGGCATTCAGCGCCTCCGATGCCATAGCAAAATCTCAAATTTGATGTCAACCCATAAAACGAATCCCGCCAGGGCGCGCAGCGCCGCGCATTCCCGCGCGGCAATGGGGGAACGCGCGTAGAAGCTTTCGCCTCATTTGACACTCCGGCGTGGTTTCTGCTATCTGGCACCTTATAGAGCGGGGCACTTTCAGCAACCAATGTTTTTTCGAACATATCAGCAAAACAGGAATGAACATGAAAGATTTCAAAGGCAAGACCGCTTTTATCACCGGTGGTGCGGAAGGTATTGGTTATAACATCGGTCGGGCGCTGGCCCGCCAGGGAATGAATGTGATGCTGGCCGATATCGATACCACGCTGTTGGCCGAGGCGGTCCGCACATTGAAGGGTGAAGCACTGAAGGTCGAAGGGGTTCCCCTGGACGTGGCCGTTAAGGAGGAGTGGGCGTTGGCTGCCGAGAAAACCATCGCCGCCGCTTTCGGCAAGGTCCATCTGCTGGTGGGCAACGCGGGCGTCGTCGCCACGGGGTCGCAGAAATATATCAGCGAGCAGGATTGGCGCTGGGTGATCGATGTCAATTTGATGGGCATCGTTTACGGTGCCCAGGTGTTCGCGCCCCTGATGAAATCCCATGGCGAGGGTGGCCATATCCTGAACGTGGCCAGCATGGCGGGAATCCACGGGGTCCCCTTTTCCGGACCCTATTGCGCCACCAAGGCGGCCGTGGTGAGCCTCTCGGAATGCTGGCGCACGGAACTCAAGCGCGACGGCATCGGCGTATCGGTGCTCTGTCCCGGCTTCGTCCAATCGCGTATTTACGACAGCATGCGCAATCGCCAGGTGCGCTACGGCGGACCGATCTATCACGATGACGTGGTCAAGGAAAAGCCGGACCGGAAGTATAATAAGGAACTGGTCGTCACGGGTATCGACACCGAGATCGCTGCCAACCGTGTTCTGGAAGGGCTGCAAAACGACGAGTTCTTCATTTTTACCCACCCCCACTACCGCGAACTGCACCAGATGCGCGTCAAAGAGATGGACGCGGGTTTCGACCGGGCCGATGTCAGTCCGGCGCTGGTCGATGTACCGCGCAAGGGCGTAATCCTGACATAGTGCCCATCCATAAATGGCTATTTTCGCCGATTTCTGCGTTGGGCTCAAATTTTAATCCTCGAAATACTTCTATGTATTCCTGCGGTTAAAATTTTCGCCCGCCTTGAACTCGGCGAAACTATCTCATTTATGGATGGGCACTACTTAAGAGCGGCCTTCGGGGGACATTCTATAATGCCCGAGTCAAGCAGAAATAACCTCTTTTCAAATAGCTTATAATCACAGGATGTTAAAAAAGTCTCCATTGTCAGGACGCACCTGTGGCGCAGTAAAAAGGTTGTTTCGGCTACTCTCTCCTTCGGCGAACTTTGCGGCTGATCGTTACTTGTATCCGGCATCCAGATCCCTCTACTGGTAATCCGTTGCCCCATCATTCCTTATCCAGCCTTGAAGTTCAGAGAGAGGCCCGTTATTGTCCCTCACGAGGTCGCAGTGCCCCAACGCCCTTTCACGGGCTCTCCCGCCGAAACTATTCAAATATGGTTTTCGCTTCGCTCAGTCTATCTTATTGGGTTTTTAAGGCATGGGTGGGAAACCTTGGATGATATGAGGGGGCGGGAAGATGCACTGCGTCCAGTGCATCTTTCCAGAAGCATCATCCAATGCTCCCCACATCCGGCTATTCCTCGGTGGGTTGCTCCCCAGCAGAGCCCACCTCCGCTTCACCGGACACCTTGTTTTCACTCAAAAGAGTGGCAGACCTTGTATCGTCCCGCCCGAGATCTAAGCCTCAACGTTGTGGAACAGGCTCTGCCAGCAATCGTGCAGGATCGAACAACTCGTTGTTTTTAAGCATCGTCCAGGCAATAACCATCATCTTTGCCGCCAGTTTGACGCGGGCCTTTGTCTTGATGCCACGTTCGCCCTCGCGTCCTTTGAGCGTCCGTGCGAAGAGTCGCGCAAATGCCTTGTTGTGATAAGAAGCGATGAAAGCCGCCTGGTAGAGCCCATAGCGCAGGTCCGCATCGCCTCTTTTGGAGATCTTGGGAACGCTCTCGTTGCTTTTTTTACCGCTGCGGTTGGCATTCAGATCCAGACCGGCCAAGCGGATCACCTGATTGCGTGATGTAAAGCGATGAGGATCGCCGATCGCCGCAAGGATCAAAGCGGCAATATAGGGGCCGCAGCCGGGAATCGAGAGCAGTAATTGATAGCCGGATTGCTGGACACAAACGCTTTCAACCTGCTCCATGGTTTGGTTGATATGTTCTACTACTCGATAGTGCCGCTCGACCAGAACTATTGCTTCAAACTCCGCCGATGGGTCCACCGGCAGACCCACCGAATCCTTTGCGGCCTGATGGATTGCTTCCAACCGTTGCAATGACCGGCTGCTTCTAATCCTTGGCGCCACTTGGCGTGCAAAGCTTTTAAAATCGCTGGTGGCGATTTTGCGCGGATCAAGATAGTGACGAACGATTTCAAGATTCTGTTCGAGGCTATTGCCCCAATGACGATCCATCTCGGGAAAGTATTTGGCCACCAAACCGTTACGTATCTGCATGCGCAAGCTGTGCTCTTCTTTTTTAAGCCGCTTGCGCAAAGATAGAAATGTGCGCAGAGCCAAGGTTGAAGCATCGGGCTGTTCGAAGAATTGACACTTGCCCTGGCCGATCAGATCGGCCACATTTGCGCTGTCCTTGATATCGTTTTTATCCCAGCGGCCGTCGATGAGTTGGCGGTTGTCCTTGACCGCCTTGCCGGAAACCAATACCACGGAGTGGCCCTGGCGGATCAACCAATACGCCAGCGTTTTGTGATAGTTGCCGGTGGGTTCAAGGCCAAAGACCACGTGGGTTAAACGATGCTCGGCGCAAAGCGTTTTAGTCTGGTCCATCAGGCAATTAAACCCTTCGATATCATTATTAAAAATTAGGCGCCGCCAGAGGGTCTTGCCTGTCGCCGTACCGAAAAAGGCGTGATGCTTGTCCTTGGCGACATCGATGCCAATGATCAAATGGTTGCGTGATGCCCGGATTTCAGTACGCAATTGACAAAACCGAGCATACCTTTTAACCTCTTTAGTCATGATAACCTCCTTTTGGCGTATCGGTTTTTGGTAATGGCTGCCTTTATGCTATCAGGAGGTTATTCTTTTATCTACGCGATAATAATTTTTGTTTATACTACTCGGGGGGACCAGTTTCCTAAATTATTTCGATATATAACGCCCTTTTGTTTCCAATTCAATCAACCGTTGCTTGACCGCCAGCCCGCCGCCGAAGCCGGTGAGCGCGCCGTTGCATCCGACCACCCGGTGGCAGGGAATGACGATGGGCAAGGGGTTTTTGCCGGCGGCGCCGCCCACGGCGCGGCTGGCTTTGGGATTGTCGATGCGTTCGGCCACCCAGCGATAGCTGACCAGGGCGCCGTAGGGGATCGTGAGCAGTGTTTGCCAGACCGCCTGTTGAAACGGGGTGCCCACCGGTGCCAACGGCAGGTCGAAGCGCTTGAGCGTACCTTGGAAGTAGGCCTTCAGCTGGGCTTTGGCGGCTGCGAAAAAGGTCGTGTCCCGTTGCCAATCGCCCTGGATACGCACCGGCGTGCGGTCGCTTTCAAAATCGATATGGTGAAGTCCCTGGTCGTCGGCCACCAGCGTCAGCACGCCGATATGTCCGGTATCGAAATAGTCGTAGCGCATGGTATCTCCTTTTGAAATTTCCCAGAGCCGCTCTGTTGGCGATTGCAGGCCCGTCACCCCAGAAGAAGCACGAAAAGCTTCTGGGGGCCGTGCATGCCCTTGAAAGGGGTGGCCTGGATATCGGCGGTCATGCTGGGACCGGTGATCAATGTTACTTGGGACGGGTAAACTTGGAAAGGGCGGCCGGCCTCACCGCCGTTTTTATAGATGGCCGTGATGGCTGTTTCGTAGGTGGGCGCGATGCGCGCAACAGGCACTACGGCGATGTGGACCAGGGGCGCCAGCGAGACCAGGCGGGCCTGGTGCGCGTTGTGGACCAGCACCAGGGTGCCCGATTCGGCTACGGCATAGTCCACGCCCGTGATTCCGGCCTGGACTTGATCGAAGACCGCCTGGGTGTAAGCGTCGCGATCCGTGAAATCGGCCGGGGTTACCACCTCGACGCCGATGCGCGCGCCCCAACGCTTCAGGTCCAGCGTCGCCAGGACCGCATCGCTGGTGGCCATGGCCCGGGTCACCGCTTCCTGCCGGAGAATGGCCGCCAGCGTCGCCAGCAGC
>JBAQGR010000457.1:0-8764 GCA_049287895.1 Desulfatitalea sp. | reverse complement strand
GCCATCGACGTGCGCACCTTCCACTATTTGCGCGCCTATCACTGCGCGGGCCGCTGTACCGATTGCGGTGCTTGTGAGCGGGCCTGCCCGGTGGGCATCAACATGCGTTTGCTGACCAAAAAGCTCAACAAGGATTGCCTGGACCTCTATGGCTGGGAAGCCGGTCTCTCCATTGACAAGCGGCCGGCCCTGGACACTTACAAGGCCAACGACCCTGAAAATTTTATCAAATAAATGGATAATAAAGGCATATTATGAAGGTCATAAAAATTGAAAAAAGCCAATGGTCCCAAGGCCTCGACCAGCTCAGAAGCGCCTTTCGGCTTTTTGGACCGGTGGGGGAGAAAGGGTTCTACAACATCCAGGAATTGGCCCGGGGCCAGGAACCTGATCTGACCTTTCTGAACACCCGGCTGTCGCCCAAAAACCTGGTCTTTCCCCAGTCCGAGGCCATGCTGAACTACTCGCTGGACCCAAATGATCCGGAGCGCAATATTCTAAAAGAAGCGCCCAAGGATTACGCACCCCGGGCGGTCGTCGGCATCCGGCCTTGCGATGCCAAGGCTCTGGCCCTGGTGAAGATGAATTTCGACACCGACCAATACAAAGATCCTTACTGGCTCAACCTGTACAATACCACCACCTTCGTGGGCCTGGCCTGTGATGCGCCGTGCAGCACCTGTTTTTGCACCACCGCCGGTTGCGGTCCCTATCACGAGGAGAGTCTGGATGTTTTGCTGGTTGCCCAAAAGGATGGTTATCTGGCTAAAGCGTTGACCGATAAGGGCTCCCAGTTGGTAGAAAAGGCGGGCTGGACCCAAACGGCCGACAGCGACGCAGCCATCGCCAAAGCCAAAGCGGCCGCCGAAGCCAGGATCGTCTCCAAAATCGAGACCGACAACCTGCGGGCAGCGGACACCATGGCCTTGTACAACGCCCCCTTCTGGGAGGAGGTCTCGTTTGCCTGCATCAATTGCGGCACCTGTACCTTTTCCTGCCCCACTTGCTGGTGCTTCGACATCCAGGACGAGACCAACCGCAAAAAGGGCGTGCGCATACGCAACTGGGACAGCTGCATGTTTCCCATCTTCAGCGTCCACACCACCGGCCACAACCCCCGGGACAGCAAGCTTCAGCGCGTGCGCCAGCGCTTTATGCACAAATTGAAGTACTTCGTGGATAAATACGACCAGGGCATCATGTGTGTCGGCTGCGGCCGTTGCGTGCGTCAGTGCCCGGTCAATATCGATATCCGCCGGGTCAGTGCGCTGATGAACAACCTGGGGTCCGATACCAGATGCGCCGTGCAGGGGAGATGACGATGCCCGCAAAAGCAATTGCCAAGGCCAAAGAGATCACTCCATCAAGGGAGGAACGCGTGGAAAATCCATATCTGCCATATCCGGTCCGCATCGACGACATTGTCGTGGAGAGCGAGGACCGCAATCTGAAAACATTTAAATTCGTTTTCCTCAACCCGGACGACGAAAAAAAATTCGCCTATCGCGCCGGCCAGTTCGCCGAGCTCTCCATCGCCGGGGTGGGTGAAATCCCCATTGGCATCGCCTCGTCGCCGGTGGAAAAGGGTTTCATCAAATTCACCATCAACAAGGCCGGCGTGGTCACCTCCCATCTGCACAACATGAAGGTGGGCGATGTCATGGGCGTACGCGGTCCTCTGGGCAACTGGTATCCGTGGGATCTGCTGGAAGGCAAGAACGTGCTGATCGTGGGCGGCGGCTTTGCCTTCACCACCTTGCGCTCGTCGATCATCTACATGCTCGATCCGGCCAATCGCAAAAATTTCAAAAACATTTCGGTTGTCTACGGCGCCCGCACCCCCGGCATGCTCTTGTATAAGGATGAGCTGATCGCCTGGGAAAAGCGCGATGACATCCAAATGCACATCACCGTGGACGGCACCAAGGACCCCGATTGGAAATACAATGTGGGCTTCGTGCCGCCCATCACCGAAAAAAAAGCACCCCAGGGGGACGCCGATAGCTATGCCATCGTCTGCGGGCCGCCGATCATGATCAAGTTCACCCAGCCGGTCCTGGAAAAGCTGGGCTACGATCATGACCATATCATCTTGTCCCTGGAAAACCGCATGAAGTGCGGCATCGGCATGTGCGGGCGCTGTGGCATCGGCCGGGAACTGGTTTGCAAAGACGGCCCGGTATTCACTCTGGCCCAGATCAACCGCACCCCGAAGGAATATTAGAAGGCCGTCCGGGGGGGGAAATAAAGTTCTCTGGGAGCCTCCCTTTTCGTATTGACAAGAAGTAGGTGATTCGTTATTAGGGTTATCTTCATAGTTTCGAAACAGCAACGGCTGGATAGCCAGGAACCATAAAAATTTGGCAAAGGAGGAGTTTCAATGCCGACAGTTGAATTTGGTGGTAAATCTTTTAGTGTTGACGAAGATGGGTTCATCGACGATTACAAAAACTGGAACCAGGGTTGGGTCCAGTATGTAAAATCCCAAGAGGGCATCGATGAACTGAACGACGAGCACAAAAAGGTGATCGATGTGCTCCGCGAGTACTATGAGAAAAACGGCATCGCCCCCATGGTACGCGTTCTTTCCAAAGTAACTGGATTCAAACTGAAACACATCTACGAGCTGTTCCCCTCCGGACCGGGTAAGGGAGCATGTAAGATGGCGGGTCTGCCCAAACCGACCGGCTGCGTCTAGTCCGTCGCCAAATTTCCGAAATCAAAAAGGCTCTGCCGATACCCGGCAGAGCCTTTTTATATTGAGGAGATCAGCCCCATGCAACTCACCGTCCAAACCCATGCCCAAACAGAGATGATCGACATTACCGCCCAGGTGCAGCAGCTGCTGGACAAACAGGGCTTTCAGGAGGGGGTGTGCCTGCTATTTGTGCCCCACACCACGGCGGCCGTCACCATCAACGAAGCGGCTGACCCCAGCGTACGCGAAGATATCCTCATGGTACTCAACCAGATGGTGCCGTGGAAAGCCGCCTACCGCCACATGGAGGGCAACTCACCGGCCCATGTCAAAGCCGCGTTGATCGGTGCCTCCGAACTGATCCAGATCGAGAAGGGGCGCCTGGTGCTGGGTACCTGGCAGGGCATCTTTTTCTGTGAATTTGACGGCCCGCGCACCCGGAAAATGAACATTACGATTCTCGGGCCATCCCTTCCGTACGCCTCTCGCAAGACATAGAGGCCCCCTTGCAATACCGCTTTCCTTATATCACGCCGGGAATAAAGCGATAGCGAACCTGTTGGCAATACGCCTGATAGCAGGGGTCCATACCCAGATGGCGCTCCTCGGTGATGGCCCTGAGGTAGTAGAACCAGGTCATGAAGATCAATCCGAGAATCTGCAAGATGGCTGTCTGCAAACCGGTATGCACGGCGTTATAAACGACCGCCGGGAACATCACACACCACCAGGCAAAATTTTTGGATGCATACGCGGGGTGGCGCACCAGCGCATAGGGCCCCTTGCGGATGATACCGCGATTGGTCAGGTTGGAAAAACGCACGCCGAACCAGAGCGTCGCGGACATGTAGACCAGATAGCTGAGCACCATCATGACGGTGAAGAGCGAGATGAGCCACTGATTGGAAAACTGCAGGACCGCCCTTTCGCCTGGAGCCGAGTAGTAAAGCCCGAGGAAACGCTGGAACGGGGGATAACAAGCGATGCACACCAGCCAGCCGAGCATGGTGGGTTCGGCGGTGATGGTCTGATTGTCCACCCAGCGCGAAGAGATGACATAGCCGCACCAGGCCAGGGCCACATCGATGGAGAAGATGAAGGCAATGGCGATATTGAACAAATCCCCATTGAGTTTCGCGTGGGAGTACGCACCACCGGCGATGGCCGCGGGCAGGCCGCCGAGCACAAACCCGATATTGTTCGCCAGATGCGGGAATTGATCGGTGAAAAAGACGGTCATCAAAGGCGTGAAAAACAGTTTTACCAGCAGGGCACGCGCCGCCTTTTTATCCGTCTCGTCAAACCGCGGCCGGCGCCGCTTCAAGCCCGGAAGTAGTGAGACCAGACACCAGAGCACCTTTGCGGTCAAGGAGGAGAAATCGCGTCGATCGGCGATCGAGTCGTGTTTGAGTGCTCTTGTAATCAGCACATAGGGCAGGCCGCCCCAAAGGTAGGCGCTCCAGACAAGCTCCAAAAACCTGAACCAGGCTTGGTAGTACTTCCCATCCTGCTGGTATCCATATTCTCCGCCGGTATGAAAAAACAGCACGACCACCCCCAGGAGGCCGAGATAGAGCAGCCAGTTCACCAGGGCGTCGGTCAAGAAAGCGACATAGCGTCTATTAACAAGGTCGGGGTTGAGCGTGAAGAAGTTTTGCTTGTCCCGTAACCACAGACGCACCATTTCCGTGCCCAACATGGCTCCGGCGCTGAGGACCAGCGCCAGCAACAGGCTGTCCACCTTGGAATGGGTCACCTGGAGGCCGGCGACAAAGACGCCTTTGGTCAGGGCGCCGGTACTGTTGTAGAACAGGGCCAAGAATACCACCATCGATGCGCCGACAAATCCACAAATCCAGGCATCATCGGTAATCCATGGACCGTTTTCAGGTGGAGAGGCGAAGGGGATATCGCTCAAGGTATCTGCTGGCCGGTTGCCTCTTGCCATGTTCCGGCTGTTTGGACCGCTCACTTTGGTATGCGTCATCTGTTCTTGTTCCGTCGGATGAGATGCACTGAAGCTGGATGCGTGCTCAATGGGATAGAGACGTCACTTCTTGAGCAAAAGGCGTACCGCGCGTCCATACATTTCGTGAATAAAGCCAAATTTGTCAAGAAGATACTTGGGTCTTGAAGGCGTCATCGATATTCAATATCCATAGCGGAGCCTTGACATGCCTCTGTTTTAAGATATGGTATGCGCACGACCTCGAATCTAAACAATGATTCGACGAACCCGGCAACTTTACAGAGCACCCATGGACGATACAGACAGAGCTCTTCTCAACCGCATTCAATCCGATTTTCCTATTACTTCGCGGCCCTTTGAGACCATTGCCCAGGAAATAGGCTTGAGCGAGTCCGAAGTGATCGAACGGGTGGGGGCATTGAAAGAGCAGGGGATCATTCGGCGCATCGGCGCCAACTTCGTACCCGCCAAGGTGGGATTCGTGAGCACCCTGTGCGCGGCCCGGGTGCCCGAAGATAAGATCGATCACTTCGCCCAGGTGGTGAACCGCTACCCCGGAGTCACCCACAACTACCAGCGTGACAACGACTTCAATGTCTGGTTTACCTTCATCGCGCGCTCCCGAGAGGAGATCGCTCAATGCCTGGCCCGGATCGCCCGGGAGACCGGCGTGGAGAGCATCTTGAATCTGCCGGCCACCAAGGTGTTTAAAATCAGGGCGCAGTTTGATCTATGAAGGACATCCGCATCGCCGCAGTGGTCTGCCGCGCGCCGGTGGGCGACATCGAAGGCAACCTCGAACGCACCCTTCACTGGACCCGCGCGGCCAAGGCGGCCGGCGCGGCCCTGGTGTGCTTTCCCGAGCTGAACGTGACCGGCTACTGCAACCACGCGGACATGGCCACCATCGCCCTGCCCTCACCAGGACCGGTTACAGCGCGTCTGTCCGACCTGGCCCGGGAGACCCAAACCATCATTCTGGCCGGCCTGGCCGAACACAATCCCCAGGGGTTGCCCTTTGCCAGCCATCTTGTCTTCTGGCCCGACGGACGGACGCAAGTCTATCGCAAGTTGCACCTGGCGCCCAATGAAAAACCTTTTTTTTCCGCCGGCGATGCGGTTCCCCTCTTTGCCGCACCCCAAGCCGTCTTTGGCATTCAGCTCTGCTACGACGGCCACTTCCCGGAGCTTGCCACCACGATGACTGCCAGGGGCGCCCAGATTCTTTTCATGCCCCACGCCTCGCCGCGCGGCGATGCCCAAACCAAGCATCAATCCTGGCTGCGCCACCTGCCGGCGCGCGCCTATGACAACGGCGTGTTCGTGGTGGCCTGCAACCAGTGGGGCGCCAACGGCAAAGGCTTGCTCTTCCCCGGCAATGCCGTGGTCATCGACCCGTCGGGCAACCCGATCGCCAACCGCCTGGAGGATGAAGAAGGGCTCCTGGTGGTCGACCTGAAAGCAGCCGCCGGGCAAGCCGTCCGCGGCCATCCCATGCGCCACTTCTTTCCCAACCGCAGGCCGGAGCTCTACACATAAGGAAGTACTACGCGAAAAAAAGGTTCTCGCTTGCAGCGAAAGCCTTTCGAAGAAAACTCATGACGATTGCGTCTGAGCGCGCGCAGGGCGAAGGGCGGTCGCAGCTTACTGCACCATGAAGATGATACTCTCCAGGGGCGTACCGTTTTCGGATAAAATCTCCACCATCCATTCGCCGGTCCATTCAGGGGACAGGTTCTTGGCGCTCCAGGTGCGCCAGTTGGCCGAACGAACAGGCAACTGGATCGACGACTTCAAGGCGCCTTTGTAATACCAGTTCTGGGTGATGCTGCTCTCGTCCGTCACGCCCACCACGCGGCAAAAGCAGTAAACCTTGGAAAGATCCTTGGAGAAGACATCCCCGCCGCCGCTGGGCGCCCGATCGACCACATCCTGGCAGACGACGGCATCCTTGATTTCCATCCCGGCGGGCACGGTCGAAACCGCGGCGGCTGGGGCTGCGGCCGGTGCGGCCGGCGGCGCCGGATCGACGTTCTTCTGTTCGACGCGCGTTGCCGTGGCTTCCGGCGCGGTCGGCTGGGTTTGTTCGTCGCTCAAGGCGGGAACCGCAGCCCACGCCAATATCAGGCACACCAATAAAATACCTAAAAGTCTGCCTTTCATGATCTCCTCCTGATTTCCGTTCCATGGGTTGAAAAAAATCACCGCCATCGGTAGACCAACCGCCGTGATAAAAAACCGCATTGTTTCCTGGGTGCTCCTATACCAATACCAATATTTACCCCCCTTGGCAACGGCACCTGCCGTCCCATATAAAATGCCTATAAGGTGCGCTCCACGCGTCATGGAATTCATGTGACCAAGGTCACAGCAAAGGCAAGCGAACTCTCGCAAGAATCAAAGGCAAGCACGCATCATATGCTCAAGAAAGGAGGTCCAAAAAATGAAAACCTTCAAATTATTGGCTATCGCAATCGCGGCAGTAGCGCTTCTGGCCGCAACCGATTGGGAGGCGTTCGCGCAATGCTCACAGCGTGGTCAGACCGTAGTCGAGACCATCGTCTATGACCGCAAACCTGTTTTTTATACAGGCAAGGGCTGGCAGATGGGCGGACCGGTGGCCACCCTGCCGCCAGACACCCCGGTCACGATTTGTGAAGAGGCTGAAATCGGTGTTCTGTTCGACAAGAAAAAGTGGTATCGGATCCAGTTCGGCGCACAAGCATCTGGTTGGGCATTCAGTGGTCATATCCGAACATCCGGAGGCTCCTCAGGCGCAGTGAGCGCTCCGTGGTCCCTTCTGAGCGCCGCGCACGCTTCCGACGTGAGTCTACCCTTGGAAGATGGCCTGCCCTCCAATACAAAATTCTATTTGTATCTGACCATGTTTTTAGTCACCGTGATCGGCATGTTCGGCAAAGCGGCCTTCGACGAGATCAATAGCAGCGAAGCGTTTTCGCTCAAAAAGTGTTTAAACGGCAAAAACTGCATCAAGGCCATCATTGTCGCCCCCATTGTCTTCCTCACCTTTTTGAAAACGGCCGACTTCTCTTCCGCAAGCGGTGAAGCTGGGTTCCTTATCGCGGTATGCCTGGCTTTTCAGAATGGATTCTTCTGGCAAACGGTCCTACCCTCGAAAGGGGTGCTCAAAAGAAGCAGCGCCGTGAGTGTCACGGATGCATAACCGTTGAAAGCACGCACTGAGGTGCCTTGCCCCGCGCCACTTGATTTCACATGGAAGGCACGATGGTCACCTGGTCCCCTCTTTTGGCCAGCTTGACCCCATACATACGGATGGTGACGCTCAGGGGGCGGCCGAAAAGGAATTCAAGCAGCCCGGGGTCCAGGCGGGTGCGCGCCACGGCCACCTGGCGCAGGCTCTGGTCATAACGGATGGCATCCAGCAAGGCTTCGACCGCCTCCGCGCCGTCGTGCCCTTGTCTGATGGCGTCGGCCCATAGGGCCACCCGCCCGTAACCACAACGCTCCTGGTGTGCGGCCACTAGATCGTTCAGGGCGGTCAGGGGCGACAAAAGTTGGCCGCGGGTCAAGCGCTCCTGGTCGTACATGGCCATGATGGCGCGGGTGTCCCAGCAGGTCAGCACGCGGCACTCCACGGGCCGGGACTCATAAATGTCGCAATTGACCCGCTCCTGGTTCAAGAAGAGGCAGGTGGCGTCGCTTTCCGCGGCGCCCTTGATTTTGATGATGTCGGTGGCGGCCGGCGCAATCGACCTGCGGATGTTGTCGTAGGCCGGTTCTCCCTGGCGGATGGTAAAAAGGCATTTGAGTGGGATCTTGCCGGAATCCACCGCCTCGCGGTCCTCCAGGTGCAGGGCCGGCCCCCCTTTGGCGCAACAAGTGCCGCAGCGGCGGCATTGATGCTTCTGTCCTGAAAATTCTTCAGGCATAAGTAATTCTTTAAGCTGCAATGACTGAAATCCTCAACTTTCAACTTTCTGCTTTCAACTTTGACAACATCGTAAAAAGCCCCCGAGGCGTCACTCCCGCGTAGGCGGGAGTCCAGAAACACTTGAAAAGACTGGATTCCCGCCTGCGCGGGAATGACGTTAACGGGCACCGAGACACTTTTTACG
>JBAQGR010000456.1:0-30446 GCA_049287895.1 Desulfatitalea sp. | reverse complement strand
GCCACGCCGATGGCCATGGCCAGCAACATCAATCCAGTGCGCAGCGGGTAGCCCGACAGCGACCGGAAACAGAACCGGATCACATCCTCAGCTTTCATGACCTGCTCCAGTGTCGGTTACTATCCGGCCGTCCATCATCTGCACCTGACGCCGGGTGCGGCGGCCCAGCTCCGGGTCGTGGGTCACCATCACCACGGTCATGCCTTCATTGTTCAGCGCTTCGATGGTGTGGATCACGTCATTGCCCGAGGCGCGGTCCAGGTTGCCGGTGGGCTCATCGGCCAATACCAGGGCCGGACGCATGATGGTGGCCCGGGCGATGGCCACCCGCTGGCGCTGGCCGCCGGAGAGCTGATCCGGCCGGTGTTTGGACCGCTCGGCCAGACCGAGCCGCGCCAGGGCCGCGGCCACGCGCTCCTTGCGCTCGGCCGGAGCGACCCCGGCCAGGATCAGCGGCAGTTCGACGTTTTCGGCGGCCGTGAGCCGCGGAATCAGGTGAAAGAATTGGAAGATGAAACCGATCTTGTGCCGCCGCAGCTCGGCTTGCTGCCGGTCGTTCAGATCGGTAGCGTCATGGTCGTCCAGCCGGTAAACCCCTTTGTCGGGACGATCCAGCAACCCCATGATGTTGAGCATGGTGGATTTGCCCGATCCCGAGGGTCCCATGATGGAGAGGTACTCGCCTGATTGCACCGTGAGGCTGACCTGGCGCAATGCAAAGACCCGCTCGTCGCCCACCTGAAAAATACGCTCGATGTTCTCCAGGCGGATCACGGCTCCTCCTTTATCAATACCGCGGCGGCTCCGTCTTTTAATCCCGGGGTGTCCACGTTGACTACCACCTGCTCGTCAGGCTTTAGCCCTTCGATCACTTCGGTCCACTGCCAGTTGGCCAAACCGGCACGGATCGTACGGCCGACCAGCCGGCCGGGCCCGGCCTCGAAAACAAACACCTGCCGGCCCTCCGTGACCGCCTCGGTGGGCACGCGCACCACATCGTGGCGCACATCGAGGATCACCTCGATATCGGCGCTGTAACCGGCCAGCAGTTGCGCAATATCTTCAGCCCGGTCGAAGCTCACCTCCACCTCAACGGTGCGCGCCTGTTTTTCGATGTCCAGCACATAATCGGCAATCCGGCGCACGCGACCCTCGAAGTGCCGGTCTTTGAACGCATCCATGGTAATACGCGCGGGCATGCCCACCCTGATGCCGGCGGCATCCACTTCGTCGATGGGCGCGGCCACATAAAAGCAGGCGGCGTCGATGATATCCACAGCCGGCGGCGTGGCGATGCCGATGGGGGACGGGGTGACGAATTCAAAAAGCTCGCCGGTGATTTCGGCGATCACGCCGTCAAAGGGCGCCAGCAGTTGGGTGCGCTCGATATTGGCCCGGGCGACGGATACCTTGGCCTCCAGCACGCTCACCTCGGTACGCCGGGCCTGGCACTCCGCCCCCAGGGCGGTGGCCTCGGCCACGGCGTTTTCGGTGCGATCTTCGGTGACTACATCTTTCTGGCGCAACCTCACAACCCGGTCGGCGCTGCGCTGGGCCGCCTCGGCCTTGAGGCAGGCGGCACGGGCCCGGCTCTGAGCTGCCGTCACCTCCCGTTCGGCCAAGAGCGCCTGGGCCTTCAGGTCACTGTTCCACAACTCGAGCAGCAGCTGCCCTGTTTTGACCCGATCCCCTTTTTGAATCGGCAGCGCGGCGATCTGGCCGCCGGTGCTCGGGGAGAGTTTGGCCCGGCGGCACGCCTTGGCCGTACCGGCCCGTGTGTTGGCCACCGTGCGCTCCACGGTACCCCGGGTGACCGATTGAATCGCCACCGCCACCGGCTTGGAACGCGTGCCACGCCAGATTAAAATCACGATGGCGGCCACCGCCGCCACAATGAGCACCCATCGCAAAAAACGTCGGGACATAAGACCATCGATCCTTTGTCAGATAATGGGGGGTGAACCATCGAATGAACAAGCGGACCGAAAATAGCACGCAGGCGCGATGCAGGGCAAAGAAAATCGAGCACATGGACCGACAAAATCGCATCGGCCGATGGGCATGGGATCACACGGAGGCAACACCCAACCTGGCAAGAAAAGAACCGGGGCGGGATCTTAGGATGCTTGGCGTTCGGCATCAAACAGGGCTATATTCTTCTCCAAAGTAGGCCCGGCCAGCAGATCTTCCATGGCGCGACGGTAGTGGTCGGCGGTAAGGCCGTGAATGAGTCCATGGCGTTGGAGATGGGCCAGGATGACGATATTCTGCATGCGGGCATCCTGGAGTCCGGGCCGGTGCACGTGGAACAGCCGGACGCTCCGCCGGGCGCACTCTTGCGCAATCTGTTCGGCCGTCACTTCGGCCGCCTCGTTCAGCCGTACCGCCAGCGGCTGCCACACCGTGTCGTAGTAAACCAGGGTACCGCCGTCTTTCAGCGCCATGTGCAGCGCCCGCTGGGCTTCGTAACGTTCCAGGGCCACCGCAAGGTCCGCCGCATGGGCCGGGATCAACGGGGAGTAGACCGACCGGCCGATGCGCAGTTGAGAGACAACGATCCCGCCCCTCTGGGCCAGGCCATGGGTATCCACCGACTTGACCGCGTGGCCGGCATGATCGGCCGCCCGCAGCAGTACTTCGCTGAGCAGGCCGATGCCCTGCCCCCCCACGCCGGTCACATATATGCTGAAACTTTCCACGCAGCCTGCTCCTTGATTTTCAGCTCTAATTCAATCTAAACCGCTGGGTCGTCAGCATCAGGACCCAATCTTCTTGGGTGCGGATATGGCCTTTGTCGGGCACACCTGGACGCAGGAGCCATCCCCGATGCACAAATCCGGATTGATTTCGATATGCTCGTCCGCAAACCGTGTGAAGGTGGGACAGCCGAATTGGGCCACGCAGGCATGCACCTGTTCACACAGCGTTTGATCGATGGCCACCTGGTGCAGATTGTAATTGGGCTTGCGGCGCTGCTCGCGGGTGAACTTGAGCATGCACGGATGCCGGGCGATCACCACGCTGAAGCCTTTGGCCGCCACGGCTTGGCGGACCATCTCGGTCAGTTGCTGTTGCCGGTACGTATCGACCTCAAAAATAGGCTCGACCCCAAGGCCTTCCAGTACGCGCCGGATGGGAATCTTGGCGACGGGCGCGTTGAAATTGCGTCCCGAGCCGGCGTGATCCTGGTGCCCGGTCATGGCGGTCGTACCGTTTTCCATCACGATCATGGTAATGTCATGGCGATTATGGAGGGCATTGATGATGCCCGGCAGACCGGCGTGGAAGAAGGTGGAGTCGCCCATGAAGACCACCACCTTGCGCGTGGTGTTGAACAGGGAGAGGCCCGATCCGATGCCGGTGGAGGCCCCCATGCACATGAGCAGTTGCCCCATTTCGTAAGGCGGCAGGTAACCGAGAGTGTGGCAACCGATGTCGGCCACGGTGATATCGGTGCCGGCCAGGGCCTGGCGGATGGCATGAAAGGCGCTGCGGTGTCCGCATCCCGGACACATCTGCGGCGGACGATCGCAAGGCACGGCATCGGTGGCGGCGGACGTTTTTTCTTTTTCCGGCAACAGGTCCGGCCAGATGGCACGCAGAACCGTGTCCACCTTGTCCGGCGTGAACTCTCCGATCCAGTCCTGCACCTCACGCTTGCCGTGGATAGGAATGCGCAGACCGGCATCATACGCCAGAGCCTTGATCTCTTTTTCCACCAGATCGTCCAGTTCTTCAAGAATCGTCACCTCGGTATGCCCGGCTAAAAAATCCAACACCTGCCGCCGGGATAGGGGATAGACGATGCCCAGTTTCAACACATCGGGTTTGGACGAAGCTTTTTGCAGCACCTCCATGAGCGAGAGATAGGGTAGCCCCATGGCAATGACTCCGCGCTGCTGGTTGTGGTGGTCCACCACCCGATTCAAATCGCACGCTTCCGCATCGTTGCGCACCTGTGCCAGCTTGCGCAAGGCCCGTTCTTTATGCTGGGCCACATAGGCCGGCAGAGGGATGTAAGGGCCGTTGCGCACATCAAAACGCGGCGTGCGGTCCACCACCGGCGGGTCCCAGCCCTGGAAGGCCACCCTTTGCTTGGCGTGGCACACATGGGTGGTCAGGCGCAGGATGACCGGCATCTGCATTTTCCGGCTCCACTGGGCGGCTTCCTTGTAATACAGGTATACTTCCGCCGGGTCGGCGGGTTCGAACACGGGTGTATAGGACAGATGGGCATAGTGGCGGTTGTCCTGTTCGTTCTGAGAGGAGTTGGCGCCCGGATCGTCCCCCAGGACCACCACCATGCCACCGAGCAGATTCATCAGGCTGAGCTGCACAAAGGTGTCGGCCGCCACATTGAGGCCCACGCTCTTGAAAAAAACCGTGGCCAGGTGCCCATTGACCGACGCCCCATAGGCCACCTCGGTGGCCACTTTCTCGTTGGTGGAGAACTCAAAATAAAAGGGACGCGGCCCAGGGGGAATGGAGTGAATGGCCGCGGCGATTTCGGGGGTGGGCGAACCGGGATAGGCGGTGACCACCTGGGTGCCGGCCTCCACCATGGCGCGCACCAGGGCCGTGTTGCCCATGACGATCTCCGTGAACGGCTCGCGCCGCAAAAGCATTTCACCCATGGATTTCATCGTACCCTCCCAAGAGACTTGCGCCGGAGTGAAAGCAGGCGGCCGCTACGGCATCGGGACACTGTAAGGAAATCATATGATACAGGTTAGCACCCTCGACCGCAGTGTCAAGAAGCAATCCAGGCGGTCCTTCAGGTCATCTCATAGTATTAGATATCGCATTTCATTCATTCACGGCCCCCGAGCTTCGCAGCCGCACCGACTTTGACCCTTCACTTCGGAACCATTTGATTCGCTTGTTGATCAGCATTCCCATTTGGTCTATAAATTGAAAAAAGCCGCGCCCCCATAGCACCAACTTGCTGATCAAGGCGCGCCGAAGAATCACCTCTTACCCATCCGCCGAAGGAGAGCTGCTTATGGGAAGCAACAATCTGGTTTTTTTAGAAAACCTGGAATGGTTCGACGAATCGGGCCAGGAACTGGTCCACCGCCTGCCAGAAACGGGATCGGCTGAAATCAAGTGGGGCGCGCAACTCACCGTGCGTGAAAGCCAGGTGGGGGTCTTTTTTTATAAAGGCAAAGCCGTGGAAGCCTTCGGCCCCGGTCGCCATACACTGACCACAGGCAACATTCCCATCCTGACCAAGATCGCCAGCATACCTTGGGGTATGAGCAGCCCGCTGCGCGCCGAAATGTACTTCGTCAACATGAAGACATTCATCAATCTCAAATGGGGCACCCGCGATCCGGTCGCCTTCAAAGACAGCGAGCTGGGATTGATCCGACTGCGCGCCTTCGGCATATTCAACATGCAAGTGGTTCAGCCCGTGCTCTTCATCAACCGCATGGTGGGCACCCAGGGCATCTTCACCACCGAAGCCGTCGAGGAGTACTTGAATCGCGTGATCGTTTCCCGCTTCAACGACTTCATGGGAGAGATCATCGACTCGATCCTCAATCTGCCCGCCAAGTATGACGAGCTTTCCCAGGGACTGGTGAAACGACTGCAGGAAGACTTCTCCCATTTCGGCCTGGGGTTGCCCCAGCTGTATATCAACTCAGTGACGCCGCCGCCCGAAGTCCAGCAAGCCATCGACGACCGCAGCCGCATGGGCGTCTTCGACGACATGAACAAACTGATGCAGATGAAAACGGCCATGGCCATGGAAAAGGCGGCCCAGGGAGAATCCAGCGGTGAGGGTATGGGCGCGGGGCTGGGCCTGATGATGCCGGCCATGCTGGCGCAATATTTCGCCCACCCGCTGGCCCAGGGACGGCCGGGTGCAGCTCCTTCCGGCACGTCCGATCCAGCGTCCGCCGATGCCACTTGTCCGGATTGCCGGCAGAGCATACCCATCAACGCCAAGTTCTGCCCCAGCTGCGGACACCAGCAATTGGTCTTCAGCCAATGCACTCAATGCGGCAAGAACCTGACCGCCGGTGCCAAGTTCTGCTCCCGCTGCGGTCATCCCGCGCAAGAGAAACCGGCGCCCCAAAAATGCGGCCGCTGCGGTGCGGAGAATTTGGGTGATGCCAAGTACTGCACCCAGTGCGGGGAGAAATATTGAAAAAAAGTAGAAAGTTAAGGATTGGATCCATTTAAGTTTTTTCAATGACGGAACACCACAACTTTCCACTTTCAACTTTCAACTTTCTACTTTCTACTTATAGTTACCTATCAGCGAAAACATTGCCGAGATCATATTGACTGCCTTTATCGTAGAACATCAATGCCCGCGGTGCGGAGCGCCGGCCGAGCTGGAAGAGACCGACCGCTTGTTCCGTTGTGCTTTCTGCAGGGCGGGCTCCTACTTGAACGTACCGGACTTCTTTCGCTACGCCCTGCCCCATAAGGCGCCGGCCGGCAAGGAGCTGATCTACTTCCCCTACTGGCGGTTCAAGGGCATGCTGTTTTACTGCGTACCCGGGCAGATCAAAAACAACTTTGTAGATGTCAGCCAACAGGCCATCGCCTCTTCGCATTTTCCATTTTCCTTGGGATTTCGCAGTCAGACGCAAAAACTACGTTTCGCCGCCGGCGAGGGGATTTTTTTAAAACCCCATGCCACCAAAACCGATCTAATGAACCGCCTCATCGAACGTTTCAGCGCCAACCTGCCCAAACCAATTCTGCTTCACTCCCAGATCGGTGAAACCATCAGTCTGCTCTACGCGCCCTTTTACCTGGAATCGCGGCTGATGGATGCCGTTTTAAACGCGCCGACGACCAGCGGGACGGCCGAGCAGATCGCCCCCTTGCTGAGTCAGGGCCAGGACCCCACCTGGCCCATTGACTTTATTGCGACCCTTTGCCCCCAATGCGGGTGGGACCTGGGTGGTGAAAGGGACGCCTTGGCGCTTCACTGCCCCAATTGCGCCGTCGCCTGGATGCCCAAAGGAAAACAGCTGGAGCGACTCCAGACCGTGCACATCCCCGACCGGCGCGAGAATACCGTGTATCTGCCCTTCTGGCGCATCCAGGCCGACATCGACGGCCTGGCGCTCAACAACTATGCCGACCTGATCCGCGTAGCCAATCTTCCCAAGGTGGCCCAGCCGGGGTGGGAAGAGCTCCCTTTTTACTTCTGGACGCCGGCCTTCAAAGCCCGGCCCCAGAACTTTCTCACCTTTGCCACCCAGGTTACGGTCTCACAGCCCAGGGAAGCGGTGGTCGCCGGCCAGCCCCAGGGAACCGTGCGCGGCATCAACATGCCGCTGCAGGAGGCGGTCGAAAGCCTTGCATTGATTCTGGCTGTTTGCGTCAAGCCGCGTCAACGCATGGAAGAGACGCTCCCGCATCTGCGCATTTCGGCGCGCCACGCGCTGTTGGTCTATCTGCCTTTTCAGGAAGGCCCCCATGAGCTGATCCACACCGGCCTGAACCTGGCCATCAGCAAAAATCTTATGTTGCATGCCAAAAACCTTTGAACGCAATCGATTCCAATGAACCGAGACGTCTGCCATGCGAAAGAGTAAACGGCTTCTGCTCGTCCTGTGTGCCCTGGTTGCCCTCATCTTGGGCGCGGCCCTGCAATTCTTTTTCAACCCCATGGGGCTCGGTCCGGAACCCCCAGCGATCCTCTCCAGCGAATTCTTCGCCCAACCGGCGGATGATTTAAGCGCGCTGACGCTGCTGGTGGACGGCATGGAAGCATTTGCCAAGACCCTGGCCGCCTTCGACACGGCCTCAACCGCCATCTACATCCAAACCTTTATCTGGAAAGACGACGCCATCGGGCGCCATGTGGTGTCCGGCCTCAAGGCCGCGGCCGATCGAGGCGTGGCGATAACCGTGCGCAAGGATATCGTGGGAACGGTCTTCGAGCTGGGAGATCTTTTGGCCGGAAAGCCCAGCCCGGTGTTTACCGGCGCCGGATTGAAAAACTACCCCCGAATCGACGTCCAGCTCGATTGGTTCGCCAAGACCGATCACAGCAAATACTTCATCGTGGACCACGGCCTGGTGATCCTGGGGGGCATGAACATCGCCGACGAGTACCACACCCAGTGGCATGACTACATGGTCTGCGTGCAAAGCAAGGCGTGGACCCGCTCATTTGAAGATAAAGTACTCAACGGCATCGCCTGGCCCGCCGCTGCCCCCTTCGTGATCACGGTCAACGACCGCCACGCCACCGAAATCCGCACCGCGCTGATCCAAATGATCGACCAGGCGGCCGAGACGCTCATCATCGAACAGGCCTATTTTTCAGACGATCGCATCATCGCCGCCGTGCTGCGCGCCGCGCGGCGCGGAGTGCGGGTCACTGTCGTTCTGCCCGCGGAGCCGGACACCCATGGCTACGCCAATAGGGTCACAATCAACCAACTGCTGGCAGCCGAAGCTGGTACGCGCCTGGTGGTCTTTTTCTATCCGGCCATGTCCCATGCCAAGGTTGCCCTGGCCGACGGCGCCATTGCGGCCGTCGGATCGGCCAACCTGACTCCCCGCAGCATGTGGACCAGTAGCGAAATCGTCCTGTTCGCCCATGGCCGAAAAGACGATGCGTTCATCCGCAAACTGCACGACCAACTGGCCGCCGACATCGCCGCCAGCCGCCAAGTCACCCTGCCCTTTGAGCTCAGCTTCGGCGAAAAGGTCAAGGCCCTGGTGGGCAAATATGTGTGGTAATCAGACCAATGGTCGACATTATCAAACACAACCAGTTTCATCTTTTGTAATAACCATCAAATTTCATTAATATTATTAGATTTTTGCCACCTAACCAACCGTCCAATCCGCTTATTGAATTCCGTCCAACGATAGTGTACGTTGCGGCTTTCCTTCCGGAGGTCCTCGTTTGGTCCGACCCGGTCCCATAGCAACACCCAACCACCAGGGGGCAACATGGCTGTCGCGACAAAGAAGAGCTGAGCAAGCAGTATAGTTGATGAGCGTTTGAATTGCGGATTAGTGTTCATTCAGAAAATGGATTGACACGGAAGAAGGAGATCGGATGGCGCACGCTAACGACAATAAGATTATGAGTGAGAAAGAGGCCGTCGCCCGTTTCGTGCACGACGGCGATAGCCTGATCATCGGCAACTATACGGTGGGCACCTGCGCCGCGTTGATCTTCGAGATCTGCCGTCAGGGCCGCAAAAATTTCACACTTTATTCCCAGTCGGGCATTCTGGATGTGGATATCCTGATCAACGCCGGCTGCGTGGACCGGCTGGTCACCACTTATGTGATGCGCTCGGGGGGCAAAAAGGGCGGCGGCGCGGTCGAACGGGCCCTGCAAGCCGGTACCCTGCAGATGGAAGACTACACCAACTTCAACTACAATGCGCGCCTGATGGCCGGCATGCACGGATTCACCTTCATGCCGGTCCTGGAAGGGGTCATGGCCACCGACCTGTTCCGCAAGCGCGGTTTCATGGGTGACGACAAGTACCGTATCATCGAGTGCCCTTACACAGGCAAAAAGGTCCTGACCGTACCGGCCGCCAATCCCGAGGTATGCATCATCCATGTCCAGCGCGCCGACAAATTCGGCAACGCCCAGTACTGGGGGGCCATGGGCAGCGTGGCCGCCGCCGCGCTGTGCAGCAAGCGCATCATCGTGTCGTGCGAAGAGATCGTGGAGCACGATGTCATCCAGTCCAGCCCCCATTTCACGATCATCCCGGCCTTCCGGGTCAACGCCGTGGTCCAGATCCCCTGGGGCGCCCACCCCACCGAGGTGCTGGGCTATTATAACCAGGACAGTTTCTTCTACGGTCTGTTCCGGCAGGCCAACACCACGGCCGAAGGCGCCCAGGCCTGGATGGACGAGTGGGTGTATGGGTGCCCCGACCGCGAAGCCTTCCTCGATCACTATTCGGCCCGCTTCGGCATGGGGTTGCTGGACAAGCTGCGCGCCAAGGCCTTCTACTCGGCCCCAGCCAATTATGGTGCGGCCTTTACTTCGGTGTGGGACGAATCCGGCCGCAACCACCTGCTGGGTCTGACATTGGAAGAGATCGAACAGAAGATGGCCGAAAGGGGGTTGCTCCATGAGTAAGGGCTACACGCTGAACGAGTTGCTGATCATTACCTGCGCCAAAGAGATCGAGGATTACCAGAACGTCATTCTGGGCGTGGGACTGCCCACCACGGCCGGCGCCCTGGCCAAGGCGCTGTACGCACCCCACGCCAACCTGATGATGGAATCGGGGATCATCGATTTCGAACCTCTGGTGCCGCTGCACCACATCGCCGATGCCCACGCCTGCCGCGGCTTTTCCTATTCCACCGATCTGTTCACGGCCTTTACCATGACCTATCGCGGGTTTGTGGATATCTGCTTTCTGGGGGTGGGCCAGATCGATAAATTCGGCAACCTGAACACCACATGCATCGGCGACTACTACACCCCTGACCTGCGCCTGCCCGGTTCAGGCGGGGCCGCCGATTTCATCTCCTACGCCAAGAAGACCGTCTTGACTCTCAGGGGTGGGCAATTCGTGGAAAAGCTCGACTACTTCACTTCTCCGGGGTACCTGGACGGCGGCGACAGCCGCGACCGCTCGGGGCTCTTTCCCCAAGGCAGCGGCCCCTCCATGCTCCTGACCCCCAAGGGGGTGTTTCGCTTCGACGACCAGACCCGGGAGCTCTATCTGGCCCAGATCCATCCGGGCGTGCAATTGAACGATGTGCGCAAAGAGATCCCCTGGGAGTTGAAGATTTCACCCCGGCTCACCGTCACCGAGCGCCCGACCGACGCGGAGATCGATTTCGTCCGCCGCTTTGCGCCGGCCGAATCCCTGGGCCGGGAAGCGGCCAGCGAACTGGCCATCGCCCACGCCCTGGAAAGAGCCGAGGCGCGGGGGAAGAATAACAAATAGAAGGATTAAAGGACCCAATGCATACCTTTTTCAATCCCCGTTCGGTGGCCGTGATCGGCGCCAGCGGAAAAAATCTGGGCCTCGTGGATGTGCACAAGCAGTACTTCTTCACTTTCATACATCCGCGCATCCGCAAGGAAGGACTCCTGCCCGGCCGCATCTCGCTCATCGTTCAAAGTGGCATGATGTCGGCTATCTTTCTGGCCGAACTGGCCCGCCTGGGCATTGGCGTGGCCAAGGCGTGCTCCATCGGCAATCGCGCCGATGTGGTGATGGGGTGACCTGCATGGGCATTGACACCCAACACAATTTACCAGGATAATCGATATTCATTACTGAATAACTCACAACCGGAGGCACCCACCATGACCGATCCATCCATTTATCACAAGCTGGCAGCAGCGATCGGCGCAGCCGATTCCAAATACATCCACCGCATCTTCGAACTCTTGGCCGATGCGCAGGAAGCCCGGATCGTGCTGGCCGCCTCGCCGCCGGCCACGGTACCGGAGCTGGCCGCCAAATGCGCTCTGCCCGAAGCAGCGGTGGCCCAAATGGCCGGCCGGCTCTTTGCCAAGGGGTTGCTCTTCACTTCTAAAAAGCCGGACGGACTCCGTTACTACCGAGTACGCCACGTCGTCCAGATGCACGATGCCACCGCTGTCGCCGTGAATGCGCCACGGGCCATGCTCGACCTGTGGAAGGCGTATATGGCCGAAGAGTTCGGCCCGTACAGCCGCATGTTCGAGCAGATGCTGCCCAGCGCGGTCATGCGCGTCGTGCCGGTCAACATCTCCATCTCCGCGCAAACGCAAATCCTGGCCTTCGAAGATATCCAGCACATCGTCGCCAACGCCCGCAACCTGGCGGTGACCGCCTGTTCCTGCCGCGTCATCGATGGCAGTTGCGGCAAATCGGTGGAGGTGTGCGTGCAGGTCGACAAGGCCGCCGACTACGCCATCGAGCGCGGCACCGGACGCAAGATCGACAAGCAGGAGACCCTTGCGCTGATGAAACGCTGCGAAGAAGAGGGGTTGATTCACGTAAGCGACAATGCCCGCTCCGTGGGCCACGTGATCTGCAACTGCTGCGGCGATTGCTGCCTGGCCTGGCACTCGGTGCGCACCGGGGCCGGCAAATTCGTCGCGCCCAGCCGTTTTTCCGCCGGCGTGGACGCCGAGCGCTGCTCGGGGTGCGAAACCTGTCTGGAGCGCTGTTTCTTCGACGCCATCGCCATGAGCGGAGAGAACGACACCGCCCGGATCGACCCTGCCAAATGCATGGGATGCGGATTGTGCCTGGTCACCTGCCCCGAAGCGGCGATCGCCTTGAAAGAGGTTCGGCCGGCCGCCTTTATTCCCGGATAACCGCAATCCATCCCGGATGGACACAAGGAAAGATACCCATGACGGAACAAATAGATCAAAAACTGACGGACATAGGACAGGGGCTGCTGCCCGGTCTGCTGGGCATCGTAGTCCTCTCGGTGACCCCGGAGGCATCGGTGATGCGCATGCCGGTTGAACGCAAGCTGCTGGCACCCAACGGTTATCTGCATGCGGCCGCGGTGGTGGGGCTGGCCGATACGGCCGCAGGCTACGGCACCATCGCCAGCCTGCCCAAAGGCGCCAAAGGCTTTACTACCATCGAGCTGAAAAGCAACTTCACCGGTACGGCCAGGGAAGGCACCTTGCTTTGCCACGCGACCCCCACCCACAGCGGCCGCATGACCCAGGTGTGGGACGCCAAGGTCACCCACGAGCAGAGCGGCAAGACCATCGCCCATTTCCGCTGCACGCAGATGATTCTATTCGATGCCTTGAATGAATGCCTGAGTTGATTGGCCTTCTGAAGGTTTTGAAACCACTTCAAATTGCTCAATACCCGTCTCCTATTGCGGTCTAGAGGAGAACATGTACGCCATAGTCGGAAAAGCGGGTATCCGAAGTTACCACTGGCATGGCCCGGGTCAATGCCGAAGCGATAATGAGGCGATCGCAAGGATCTTTATGAATGGGCGGCAATTCCGTCGCGTAAATACATGTTTCTAAATCAAGATAAAAAACCTCAATTTGGTGAGATTGCAGAATTGCATCCAGCCACGCTTGTGGTGCAACAGGCAGCCGCAGCTTTCCAGCTTTGTATTTAACACCGATCTCAAAACCGCTGATAGCGGATACAAATACATAGGGGGCTCGGTTGATCTTTGCAAGGGTGGCTTCGCTAAACCGGCTGTGATCGCCGCTGGCCAACCACAGTAACGCACAGGTATCCAAAATCATTCAATCGTCCCCCACTCTTCGTCAGACAAATCCTCAACCGGATCATAGTTGATCGTTATTTTGCTCATCACAGGGTGCTTTCCCAATCGGCCCATGCTGCGCTCCTTGAAGGGCACAAGCTCAGCCACCGGTTTGCCGTTGCGGCAGATGACTACGCTTTCCCCAGTTTTCTCGATCTGCATCAACACAGCGGAAAGCCTGGTTTTGGCGTCGTGAATGTTCAGCATTTGGGTGCCCATCAGAAACCTCCATGCCAATGTTAGTTCACTTAGTTTAGTCCGTTTGATCGATCTTGTCAATCAGCAGGCTCATGCTGTTAACGGCTGCGTCACGAGCGGAATGGTCCGCGCCGCCAGGAAAACAACTTGAAATTACATTAACAACGTAATAGATTACGCACAAAATGTTTCGTTCGTAATGTAATTTCGAGAGGTGTTATGAAAAACCCCTTTGTGGTAACCGGAGTAGTCGAAGACCCCGCGTTTTGCAATCGCCTGAAAGAGCAGGCCGAACTCAAGACCCATATCGAGAATTCACAGAATGTCTTGTTGTTCTCGCATCGCCGCCACGGCAAAACCTCTTTGATCTTGAAAGTGTTTAAACACCTTCGTGCCGTCACGCCGATTTACGTGGATCTGTACGGAACCACCAGCATCGAAGGGTTTATCAAGGCCTTTATCAAAGGCATCAGTGTGATCGAGCCCAAAACCGAACGCTTTATGAAGGCCGTGCGTGAATCTTTATCCGGCATTTCCATTTCCTTCGGCTTTGACCCCATCAGCAGTTCACCCAGCTTGAATGCTTCTTTCAATCGGCAAGCGGCCAACCTGGATATCGGGATTGTCTTCCAATTGGCCAAAAAGCTGGCGGCAAAGAAACGCATCGTGATCGCCCTCGATGAATTTCAAGAAATCGCCAATTATGGCGGTGACGCTTTCGAAAAAGAGCTGCGCAAGTCCATCCAGCACCACCATACGATTTCGTATATATTTGCCGGCAGCCAGCGCCATATCATCGCCGCGATGTTTAACGATGCCAAGCGCGCTTTTTACCAAATGGCCATCAGCATGCCTTTAAAGCGGATAGCGACCGAAGACTATATCGGCTGGGTCCAAACTCTTTACCAGCAGGCCGGCAAGACCATCGATGCAATGACGGTCCGAGACGTTGTAGGCAGGTGTGAAAACCACCCCAAGTATGTCCAGGACTATTTTTACACGCTTTGGCCCCATAAAAAGGTCGGAACCGATGAGGTCAATCAAGCGGAAAACGAGATCGTTGAAAGGCGCTCAATTGAATTCATGAATGCCTGGGATGCGCTGACTCTCAACCAGAAGAAAGCGCTCAAGCTGGTAGCGGCCCCCGGCGGCGGGCAGTTGTTTGCGGCCGACAACCTTGCCCGCTTTCATTTCAATACCGCCTCGCAAGTAATGGCCGCGGTGAAGGTGCTCGAACAAAAAGAGCTGCTCTCCAAGAACGGAGAGTACAGGATTCAAGACCCGATTTTTCGAAGATGGGTGCAAAGAATCAGCTGAGGCCCACCGGCGGACGCATGACCCGGGCGTGGGGCGACGAGGTCACCCACTCGCATGAGCACCGTTCTGGCCAAACCGATTTCTTGACACTAATAAACATATTGTTTATTATGGCGTCATGATTAAATCGTTTCGTTGCCGTGAAACTGAAAAAATTTTTCATCGTGAGCATTCACAGAAGTTTCCGCACGATATCCAGCAGCGTGCTTTCATGAAGCTCAATGCCGTCGACGCGGCCATCAAAATAGAAGACCTGCGCCTACCGCCTTCCAATCACCTGGAAGCCCTAAAAGGTAAGCGACAAGGACAATGGAGTATCAGAATTAACGACCAATGGCGTATTTGTTTTATCTGGCAACATGGCAATGCTGAAAAAGTTGAAATTGTCGATTATCATTAAGGAGGCGCGCGATGACGAAAAAGCGAATTAAACCCGTTCACCCGGGCGTCTATTTAAAAGAACTACTGGACGAATTGGAACTCTCTCAATATCGACTGGCACAGGATTTGGGAATTCCAGCCATGCGCATCAATTATGTAGTGAACGGCAAACGTCCTGTCAATGCAGAGCTCGCTCTCCGATTAGGCAGATATTTCAGTCAGAATCCTCGGTATTGGACTAATCTGCAAAGCCGCTACGACATGGATATCGCCGAAGACGCACTCGCAGCTAAGGTTTCCCGCGAAGTGCATCCGCGGAAAATGGCCGCAGGGCAGTGATTGATTCGATGCTTTGAATGAGTGCCTGAGTTGATCGGGGGGTGGCCTTAGTTTTTACAATAATCATCGACATCTTTCTCGGCCTGTTTCAACTCTTGATCATATTTGAACTTTTTATACTTTTGAATATCCTCGTCACGCTCTTTTCTCCAATTTGAGTTCTCTTTGGGATGACGACTTTCGTGGTGATGGCGGGACCACTCCGACGCATATTTCTCCACCTCAGGATTTTCATATTTATTCAAGCTAGTGAACCGAAGGGTGGAGAGTCTTTCTTTGGCATTTTTGCACTTGGCCTGAATCTCTTCGCGCGCCTTTAATTGCTTCTTCTCTTGCTGTGTCTTGTTTTTCCTGGACTGCGTCTCTTCTTCATCCGATTTATTCCGAAGCGAATCGTCGGTGTCATTTCCCTTTTCCCGCGCGGCTTTCCTGGCGGATCCTTGTTCCACTCGTTCTTCCTCTTCCCTCGATACGCTGAATTCGGGCGAAGTGTCTGCCTTATCGCCAGCCCCGTCCGTATGGGTGTTGCTGAAATGACGCACACCCTTTTCATCGACCCAGGAATAGATGTCGGAGTGGACCCTAACCGGTGCGAAAAGGAGCAGCAAAAGAAAAACAACCATCGTTGAATTGATGATACCTTTGGCCATGGATACCTCCTGATCACGGTGTTTCGAAGTGCGGGAGTAAGATCTATGCTGCCTGGGCCAGCGTTTTGCTGATAAAGGCGAGCACATCGCCGATCACTTCGTCCCGATTGGTTTCGTTGAACACTTCGTGCTTGGCGCCGGGGTAGAACTTCTCCTGGAAGCGCGTGCCCCGCAGGTGAGCCATCATGGGCCGCGTGGCCTCCAGTGGCACGAGGGGATCGGCCTCGCCGTGAATCCAGAAGGTGGGCAGATCGCCCAGCGCGGGACCGGCCTCGGCGGCCTCCATGGCCGCGATCATGGCCTTGAGCATGGTCCGTTTGAAAGCGCCGTGCCATACCAACGGATCAGCGGCATAGGCCTGGCCCACGGCCGGATCACGCGAGAGGGCCGCCGGGTCCTGGGGGATTTCGGGAATCGGGTCCATGGTCTGTAGAAGCGACAACACCTCCCGGGTTCCGAACATCGGTCCGGAGAGCACCAGAGCCGCCAGTTCCCGGCCGAAGCGTTGGCCATAGCGGGCGGCAATCATGCCGCCCATGGAGTGGCCGATGAGCACCATGGGGCGACCGGGATATTTTTCTACGGCGCGGAGGGCCACTGCATGCAGGTCATCGATCACGGCTTCGAAATCGGCAATCAGCGCCTGTTGGCCGGCGGAGCGGCCATGGCCTTCATGGTCCGGTCCGAATACCGCAGCGCCGGCCGCATGCAGCGCATCGGCCACATGACCGTAGCGGCCGATATGCTCGCCATACCCGTGGGCCAGGAGCGCAATCCAGGTCGCCTTTGGGTTGGGCCATTCGCGCACATGGCGTTTGCCGCCTTTTGCACTTTGAAGCGTCCACTCTTGAGCAGATGTCATTTCTCCCTCCTCCTTCAGCGCAAAGCTTTTACCAGCCGGGTACGATTCAGTTTCCAAGCAATGGCGCCATATACCCGAAGATGTCGGTGCCACTCGCATGGGGCTTGGTTTCATCCAGACTTGAAATCTGATCGAAATGCTCCCGGATCTCTTCCGGCGCGATCGCCCGGTTGCCGTCGCCGATGCAAACGCCGTTGCCCGAGACCACCGCGGTACGGCCGTACCAGCCGGCGCCCATGACGAAGGTCATGCCGCTGACGCTGTTCTCTTCCGACGCCAGGTAGAGCACCATGGGCGCATTGAATTGGGGCTGGAGCTTCTGCTCCAGGTTGGGCGGGAAGATGTCGCTGGTCATACGCGAGTAAGCGGTGGGCGCCACGGTATTGACCTTGATGTTGTGGTTGGCGACCTCCAGCTTGAGGGCGTTCATCAGGCCCACCAGACCCATTTTGGCGGCGCCGTAGTTGCACTGCCCGAAATTGCCGTAGATGCCCGAGGTCGAGCTGGTAAAGATAATCCGGCCGTATTTGCCAGCTTTCATCAGCTTGACGGCCGGCTGGGTAACGCAGAAAGCGCCTTTCAAATGGACCGCGATCACCAGATCCCACTCCTGTTCGGTCATCTTGAGGAACGACTTGTCCCGCAAGATCCCGGCGTTGTTGACCAGGATATCCAGCTTGCCGTAAGCATCCACGGCCGTTTGGACGATGTTGGCACCGCCCTGCATGGTGGCCACGGAATCGTAGTTGGCCACCGCCTCGCCGCCGGTTGCCTTGATTTCAGCCACCACCTTGTCGGCCGCGGATTGATCGGCGCCGGCGCCATCCCTGGCCGCCCCCAGATCGTTGACCACCACCTTGGCCCCCCGAGCCGCCATTTCCAATGCATACATCCGGCCGATCCCCTGTCCGGCACCGGTCACGATCGCAACTCTGTCGTCAAATCTGATGTCCGCCATTGAATTCTCCCTTGTTGCATCCCCTTAAAGTGAACTTGTGCTGTGATCCGCGATTGCTCTTTGAAGCGGCTATATACTCCGCCCGGCGCCATATTGAAAGTCAGTTGTAAAATAGCTGGCCGATTGCTAATAGTGTCCATTCATTTTCCAACCGTTTGACAGAATCGGAGAATGCCCATGGACAACATTGCTTTTCGCCCGGCCACTGAACTTGCGCGCCTAATCCGCAGCCGCCGCATTTCCAGCCGTGAACTGCTCGAACTCTATCTATCGCGCATCGAAAAATTCAACAAACAGATCAATGCCGTGGTCACATTGGATGCCGAGTCCGCCCGCCGCCAGGCTCACCGCGCCGATGAGATGCAGGCCCGGGGAGAATCTCTGGGCCCGTTGCACGGTGTGCCGGTCACCATCAAGGATGGATTCGAAACCGCCGGGCTGCGCACCACCTCCGGTGCGCCCATGTACAAGGATCACATCCCCCAGGCAAACGCCGCGGCTGTCCAGCGCTATGTGGATGCCGGCGCGGTGATCATGGGCAAGACCAATGTTCCCCAGTTCTGCGCGGACTGGCAAAGTTACAACACCGCCTTCGGTACCACCAACAATCCCTGGGACCTGACCCGTACTCCCGGCGGATCGTCGGGCGGGGCAGCGGCGGCCCTGGCCGCTGGCCTGACCGGACTGGAGGTGGGCAGCGATATCGCCGGCTCCATCCGCCTGCCGGCCGCCTGGTCCGGGGTTTACGGCCATAAGCCTTCCTACGGCATCGTGCCTTTCCGCGGACACATTCCCCCGCCGCCGGGTATCCTCTCGGAAGTCGATCTGGCCGTAGCAGGTCCAATGGGCCGCAGCGCCGCCGATTTGAAGCTAGCGCTCAAAATCCTGGCCGGGCCCGATCCATCGGAGGCCACCGGCTGGAAGCTGACCCTACCCCCGCCCCGAGCAAAGCGTCTGCAAGATTACCGCGTGGCCGCCTGGTTGGAGGACGCGGCCATACCTGTCGACCGCGAGGTGGCGGACTGTCTGCAGCACGCAGTAACGGCGCTGCGCAAGGCCGGGGTTCAGGTGGATGAAACCGCCCGGCCGGGAATCGCTGCGTCCGAAGCGATCCGTACATACAATCGATTGCTCAACCCGGTGTCTGCGGCCGGCTTTCCCAAGCAGGTCATAGAGTTCCTCAAACAATTGGCCCAAACCGAAAGCGAGGAGAGCGCAATGGGCCGCTTTGCCCGGGATGCCACACAGACCCATCGCGAATGGCTGGGGGCCAACGCCAAACGCTACGCCCACCGCCGCCTGTGGACCGATTTCTTCCAGAATTACGATATACTGCTCTGCCCTGCGGTCAGCGTGGCGGCCATCGAACACAACGTCACCGGCACCCAGATGGATCGCAGGATAACCGTCAACGCACAACCCCAACCATACGATCTGTTGATGGCCTGGGTCGGCCTCTTCACCTATGTCTATCTGCCGGTTACCTGCGCGCCAATGGGACGCACCTCCGGAAACTTGCCGGTGGGCATCCAGATCGTCGGTCCCTATCTGGAGGATCGCACCCCCATCGACTTTGCCGAGCGTCTGGCCCGTGAGATTGGCGGTTTCACCGCGCCTCCGGGCTATTGACGGGAGTCTGCGCCATGCATCATCGCCTCTTTCAATTCCTGCTCAACTGCTATCCACCCTATTGGGCCACGGGCATCACCATCCGCTCGGTGGCGCCGGATTACCGGCGCATGACCGTCCAGATGAAGATGCGCTGGTACAACCGCAACTATGTGGGCACCCATTTCGGCGGCTCGCTCTATGCCATGACCGATCCCTTTTACATGCTGATGCTGCTCCAGATTCTGAGCAAGGAGTATCTGGTGTGGGACCTGGCGGCCCGCATCGACTTCATCAAGCCCGGCAAAGGCACGGTGATGGCCGAATTTTGCGTGGATCAACCCCTGCTGGACGCCATCGTGGCCAATACCACCGACGGCCGGAAGTATTTACCCGAACTGCCGGTGGAGATCAAGGATCAAGCCGGCGAAATCGTGGCCCGGGTGACCAAGACGCTTTATGTGCGCAAAAAGAAGTAGATGCACCTATATGCCTAGATAAGCCCTGCGGATGTCTTCATTGTCCATCAAATTTCGGCTTCTATCTGAGAGCGTGATATAGCCGTTTTCCATGACATAGCCACGGTGCGCCACCTTGAGGGCAAGGTTGGCGTTTTGCTCGACCAGAAAAATGGTTGTATTGTTCTCGGCATTGATCTTCTTGATAATTTCAAAAATGCGCTTGACCACCAGGGGCGCGAGCCCCAGTGACGGTTCATCCAGCAGCAGCAGCCGTGGCCGTGCCATCAGGGCTCTCGAGATGGCCAGCATCTGCTGCTCGCCACCGCTCAGGGTGCCTCCGGCCTGGTGACTACGTTGGGCTAAAATGGGAAACAGGCTGAAAACGTAGTCCAGATCCTTGCTTATTTCTGCCCTGTCATCTCTCAGGAAAGCCCCGATATCCAGGTTTTCCAGCACAGTCAGATAAGGAAAGATGCGGCGCCCTTCGGGTACTTGGCATATTCCCAAAGCCACGATGTCATTGGGTGTCATTCGGGAAATAGGCTTGCCTTCAAACACCACTTCCCCGTCTCGGATCGGCACAATGCCTGAGATGGACATCAATGTCGTGGTCTTACCGGCACCGTTGGCACCGATCAAGGTGACGATCTCTCCCTGTTCGATCTCAATCGATATGCCTTTCAGGGCTTTAATGTTGCCGTAATAAGTATGAACGTTGTTCAGTTTAAGCATCAACCTCTTCTCCAAGATAAGCCTTGATCACCGCGGGATCGCGACTCACTTCGCCCGCGGTCCCTTCTGCGATCTTGCGACCATATTCCAAAACAAAAATTCGATCCGATAAGCTCATCACCAGTTTCATATCGTGTTCGATGAGCAGGATGGAGATATTTTCCTTCGCACGCAACTGGACGATCAGTTCATCCAGATCTCTTGTCTCCTGGACATTCATGCCTGCCGCTGGCTCATCCAATAGCAACACAAATGGCTCGGTGGCCATGGCACGGGCGATTTCAAGCCGCCGCTGGGCACCATAGGGCAGATTTTTGGCAAACTCATTGACATAGGGTGCCAGGTGAAAGTTCTCCAAAATCCGGTAGCTGTCGTTAATGACTTCTTTTTCTTCTTTGCGGGTACGGGCATTTCGGAAAACGGCACCGGGAATGCCTGCGTGCATGCGGCAGTGGCGTCCGATCATGACGTTTTCCAAAACCGTCATGTTTTGAAATAAGCGAATATTCTGGAAAGTACGCGCCATGCCCAAAGCGGTAACCTTATCCGGTTTAAGCCCGTTCAGGCGATGGGTTTGACCATCTGGGAGGGTCAACTGCACACTACCGCTGGTTGGCGTATATATACCGGTGATGCAATTGAATAGCGTCGTTTTCCCGGCGCCGTTGGGGCCTATGAGGGCAACAATCTCCTTCTGGCGTATATTCAGGTCCACGCCCTCGAGGGCGCGCAATCCACCAAAGTCCTTGGTCAATTGGGAAACAGTCAGTACCGGTTTCATCTTCTTATCGTTGTTCCTCGCTCTTGTTCGGGCCTTCGAATCTGTAAACGCGACGTGCGCTACTTATCAATCCACTGGGT
This sequence comes from Desulfatitalea sp., assembly GCA_049287895.1. GTDB lineage: Bacteria > Desulfobacterota > Desulfobacteria > Desulfobacterales > Desulfosarcinaceae > Desulfatitalea. The sequence goes on along the minus strand of JBAQGR010000456.1, from coordinate 8,861 downwards.
CTAAATACCATCATCAAAACCAGTACCATGCCGAAAACGAGCATCCGGTATTCGGAAAACGCGCGGAAGTATTCCGGAAGCAGTTTCAGTACCAGTGCACCGGCAATGACACCGACAATACTTCCCATGCCGCCCAATACAACGCAACACAGGATGATGACCGACTCCCAGATGGTGAAGCTGGCTGGATTGATGAATGTCGTTTTGGCCGCGAAGACGACCCCTCCCATGCCGGCCCAAGTCGCACCCAACGCAAAGGCGCTGAGCTTGGTGCGCGTTTTGTTAATGCCCATGGCCTGGCAGGCGATCTCATCTTCGCGTAAGGCCATCCAGGCGCGCCCTATGCGTGAATCCTGAAGTCGCCGAACGACAAAAATAGTCAATAGCGCCAAACCGATCATTAGATAGTAGATGTAGGTATGGTTTTGCAGCAGTGTAAGGTTCATCCCCAAAAGGCTGGGTCTGGGAATATTGGCGATCCCGCTGGGACCGAAAGAAAACGCATTCCAGTTTTCCAATACCAGACGAATGATTTCACCAAAACCCAGGGTAACGATGGCCAGGTAATCTCCGCGCAGCCGCAATACCGGAAACCCCAGAAGGATGCCGAAGAAAAACCCTAGCGCCCCACCGATGGGCAGGCAAATCCAGAACCCCAGTTGAAAATGGACATTCAGCAGGGCATAGGCATACGCCCCCACGGCGAAAAAGGCCACATATCCCAAATCCAGAAGACCGGCCAAGCCCACTACGATATTCAGTCCCAGAGCCACAACCACATAAATCAATGCCGTGGTCATGATGTCGACCTGATAGAGCGAAAACATCATGGGGAAGGCGATAAAAAAGATCACCGCCGCAACCATGGCAGGGCGTGAGAAGCGCGGATTGTTGAGGAGTTTTTGTGACAGCGTCAGGCCCTTGTTTTCGGCGATCTCGGCCTTTTTGATGCCCGCCTCTTTGCGGCGGATCATATAGCGCCAGAGGAACGAGAGGAAAAAAGCGCCGACTCCCACCATGAGCATTCGTTCCCAACGCCACTCCACCGTCCGATAAATGGTATTGACCTTGATCACCATGATCGGGAAAGTCAGAAACATAAACCAGATACATACCAGCAGCGATTTTCTTATCTCTTCCCAGCCAAACAGGTTGTGGTTTTCCGTGATATCCGACATAGTAGTCCCGCTCCAGAAGTCGGGTTAGCGTTCGCAGTGGTTGTGAGCATCCATACGCGTGTTGTATGCTGCCACAGCTTCTATACTTTATCGGCTTCCTTTCTTCCCAAGAGGCCGGACGGTCGAAAGATCAGAATGGCGACCAGGAACAAGAAAGCAAAGACATCTTCATAATCACTGGAAATATAGCCGGTAAAGAAGCTCTCCGACCAGCCCAGTACAAGGCTGCCCAAAACCGCCCCCGGCATGCTGCCGATTCCGCCCAGTACGGCCGCCACAAAAGCTTTGATACCGGCGATGAAACCGATGTAGTAATTGATCTGACCAATATGGGACGCGATCAGAACCCCGCCCAATGCCGCCGTTGCGGAACCGATGACGAATGTCATGGAGATCACGCGGTTCGCATCGATGCCCACCAACATGGCCATTTCACGGTCCTGGCTGGTGGCTCGCATGGCTTTGCCCATGCGGGTAAATTTGATCACGATGGTCAGCAGCACCATAACGACCGCCGTCACCAGAAAGATGACAATCTCTGAAGACCGCACGATATGCTCAATCGGTTCCAGGAATTTGAAATCGGGGATCAGGTTGGGAAATGGCTGAAAATCGGATGTCTGGGCCAGCAGAACATAATTTTGCAAAAAAAGGGACATACCGATGGCACTGATCAGCGCCGAAAGCCGAGGGGCTTTGCGCAGGGGTTTGTACGCGATCTTCTCCATGGTCCAGCCGTAGGCACTCGAATAGACCATCGCCACGATGGAGGCAATCAGCAATATGGCCAGGGAAGGCCAGCCCAGCAATGTCAACAGACCCGCGGCGATCAACCCTGTATATGCGCCGATCATATAAATTTCGCCGTGAGCGAAGTTGATCAGCTCAATAATGCCGTAAACCATCGTGTACCCTAGTGCAATCAGGGCATAAATGCTGCCACGGGTCAGCCCTCCGAGAAACAGCTCGAAAAAGTATTCCAAGTCCATTGGTGCAGCCACCTTAATAAATCAGGGAACAGGCCCTGGCGGGGCCTGCTCCCTGAGAAGATTTGCCGGGCATCGCTATTTTACTTCCACATACTGACCGTTTTTCACCTGATACATGGTAAAGCCCACGCCGATGGCATCACCACGCTTATCGAACTTGATTCTTCCCACGGGCGTGTCTACCTCCTTGGTCTGCAGTGCATTGACAATTGCGCTATACTCCGTTGAGCCGGCGTTTTGGATGGCGGTCAACAATGCGATGGTGGCTGAAACGGCATTGTCGAAGAATGCCCCCGGATCGGATTTGAATTGAGCTCTATGCTTTTCAAGGTACTCTTTGGTCAGGGGGTTTTTGCTCACATCTTTGGGCCCTGTGGCATAGACGCCCTCGGCATACTGCTTGGCTACTTTGATGAAGGTGTCGTCTTTGACGCCGTCATCGGAAATGAAATAGATATCCATCTTCTTCTTGCGCATCAAGGTAACAATCTTGGATGCCTCCGGATGGTATCCCCCGTATATGACCGCATCGGCGCCGCTCTTCTTGATTTTCTGAACGACGGCGGAATAATCGACCGCTCCCGGTGTGATCCCTTCATAGAGAACCAAGTTGGCCCGCTTCTCTGCTTCGATGAATCCTTTGGCATACTCGGCCAGCCCCTTGCCGTAGTCGCCCTTGTCATGCAATACGGCGATTTTTTTGACCTTGAGGACGTCCAAGGCAAAATCCACTTCCAGACGGGCCTGAGTGTCGTCAGAAGCGATGGTACGGAAGAAGTTTGGATAATCGCCGCTTTGGGTCAACGCCGGGTTGGTGGCCGATGGCGACATCAGGACCTTTTTTGAGTCTTTGTAAATGCCCACGGCCGCTTTCGTAGCGCCGCTGCAAATGTGGCCCAAAACAACGACCACATCTTGGCCGACGAGTTTGGTGGCAGTACTGGTGGCGACTTCGGGCTTGCAGACGTCGTCCTCGACAACCAGTTCAATCTGTTTACCCAACACACCGCCTTTGGCGTTGAAATCCGCTGCAACCAGCTTGGCGGCATTGACAGTGGGAAGTCCGTAGGAAGCCAAATCCCCACTGTGAGCACCGGCGATGCCGATCTTAATGGTATCCGCCGCAAGTGCCGGCGCGCAGAACGCCACACACAAACATAATGCCGCGGTAACGAGCGCAAAGACCTTTTTCGATTTGCACAGCAACATAGCTTCCCCTCCTTCTTCGCGATTATGGTTAGAATGACTCTTTGGCTATTACTAAGCTTAACTCATTGAATTTGATTATTCAAACACGGAACCACTCATCTATGATGACTGGCCCCGGGAGTCAAGAGCGTCCATGGCATCGAACTATAACACCTGGCTCAAAAAAAGCTTGGTCCGTTCTTCTATCGGGTTGGTAAAGAAGTGCTCGGGCGTACCCTCCTCGACGAGCTTGCCTTCATCCATGAACAGGACGCGATCGGCAACTTCTCTGGCGAACCCCATCTCGTGAGTGACCACGCACATGGTCATTCCCTCCCGGGCGAGCTGCTTCATGACATCCAAAACTTCACCCACCATTTCCGGATCCAGCGCAGAGGTAGGTTCGTCAAAAAGCATGATCTTAGGGTCCATGGCCAGCGCCCTTGCTATGGCAACCCGCTGCTGCTGTCCCCCGGACAACCGGGAGGGATACTCGTTTTCCTTTTCAGCAATCCCAACTTTGCGCAGCAGGCTGTGGGCTTTGGCGCTTGCATCGTCGCGGGATCGTTTCCGTACCACCCGCTGGGCCAGGGTCACATTATCCAGCACCGTCTTATGGGGAAAAAGGTTGAATTGCTGAAACACCATCCCCACCTCGGCCCGCAATCCGTTCAAATCCGTTTTGCGGTCGGCCAGATCCACTCCTTCGATAAAGATATGGCCTTCGTCAAATGCTTCCAGGCCATTGAGACAGCGCAGAAAGGTCGATTTCCCCGACCCAGAGGGACCGATGACAACCACCACCTCGCCTTTGACAATATCGACCGAGACGCCATCGACTGCCCGTACAGGTACCCCGCGCCCCTCGAACACTTTAACCACATTGGTTGCTTTAATCACTAACCGCAAACCTCCGTTCCAGGTAAAATACCAATTGGGACATCAGCGAAGTGACCACCAGATACATGGCGGCGACTGTCAACCAGACCTCAAAGGTGGCAAACGTGCTGGTAATGATTTCCCGGCCTGATTTGGTCAGGTCGGTGATGGCAATTACCGAAACCAGGGATGAATCCTTTACCAGACTTATAAACTGGCCGGCCAAGGGAGGCAAAATGCGCTTGAGCGCTTGGGGCAGGATGATATGGGTCATTGCCTGAAACACGCTCATGCCTAGCGAGCGGGCAGCCTCCATCTGTCCCCGGGAAATGGACTGGATCCCCGCGCGGACAATTTCAGCCACGTATGCCCCGGCAAATATCGCCAGAGCCCCCACACCGGCCACATTGCGGTTGAGATTGAACACCGTGCCGATAAAAAAATAGGCGATAAAAATCTGTACGAGCAAGGGTGTGCCGCGTATAAATTCAACATAAATGGCTGCTAAGCCGCGGATGGTCAGATTGCTGGAGACTCGGCACAAGCCGGTCAGCAGACCGATGAACAGGGCCAATATGCTGGAGATGCCGGACATCCACATCGTGGTCCACAAGCCCCACATCAAAGGGCCCAGGCTCCACTCGTACTTCAAGCCGACAATGTCCCCTTGAGGCAGTTTATCGCCTTCGGAAACCTTCAACAGCCCTTTGCCCACTAAGACGGTGGCTGTTTCACCATCTTTCGATACCAAGCGGACTGATGATTCGCCATCTGTGTGCGCGATCTCGCCCACGCGGCCATCAAAGGGCATCTTTACGGGCGTCTCGGCTTTGTAAAAAAAATATTGGGGAACCCGGTTCCAGCGCCAGGAGTAATCTATTTTACGCACCGCACCCCAGGTGCCGGCGGCCAAAGCGATGAGAATGGCCGCCAGCAGTAATATCCAGGGAAGTTGACGGGGCGCTTTTCTAATCGCGCCGGCCATTTTATTGCAGCTCTTTCATCCAGGCATCATCTACAAACCATTTTTTATACATTTCGTCATAGGTGCCGTCATTCTTGACCTGGTTCAAAAAGTTGTTCAACCAGTTAATAAAGTCGAAATCCCCCTTGCGTACAGCCCATGCCAACGGCTCATAGGTGAAGGGCTTATCCAGATGGACCAATTTGCCTTGGCCTCTTTGGGCTATGGCCGCGGAGTTGTACGGCATATCGTAAACGAATGCATCGATCTTACCATTGACCGCTTCCAGGACCCCCTCCTGCTCCGTCTCGTAGGAGATATATTTGGCCTTGGAAATCATCCGCTTGGTAGCCTGCTCGCCGGTGGTTCCCAATTTAGACCCGACCTTATACTTCGGGTTGTTCAGGTCCTGGTAGGATTTAACTGCGCCCACCAGTTCCTTGCGCAGCAGAATGGTCTGGCCGATAACGATGTACGGGTTGGCGAAGTTGATCTTCAAGTTACGCTCCTGGGTCAGCGTCATGCCGGACATCAAAATATCAAATTTATTGGTCACCAGGGCGGGAATGATGCCATCCCAGGCAGTGGAAACCAGTTCCAGCTTAACGCCCATGGCTTTTGCCATTTGCTTGGCCATATCCACGTCGAATCCGATGATCTCACCTTTTTGGTTGGTGATTTCAAAGGGCATGTAGCCGGGCTCCGTGCCCACTCGCAATGTGCCGCGTTTGAGGATCTCGTCCAGTGCACCTGTATCGGCTGAAGCCGCGCTTAAGCTCCAAAGGACAATTGCGCACAGCGCCATACCCATCACGAAAATTTTTTTCATCGAAGCCTCCTTATGCTGATCCAAAATGGCGGCCGACAGACGGCCGGACACAACCCAACTCAATATGATTTCCCCTCATCCAACAACTCTTCGATCACCATGCGGACACCTTTGCAGGCCGGATCGGGGCACCGGGGCAAATCCTCCAGCGGCAGGTAAACTATGGAATGCCGCCCGCAACGGGGGCATCTCACCTGAACCGGTTCCTTCTCACCGCGTTTCATACTTGACACGCTTTCTTTGGGGATGCATGGTACATCGTTTGAATCGATGCTTCCCCCATAGCACAGGTCCATGTCCAGGACAATCACAATGCCTGAGTACAAGAGAGGAAGCATGTCGGATTGAATCTTTGCGGCCGCTTTGCACATCCGCAACAAAGCCGCCGATCGTGGATAATAATGTCAAAATCCTTATCGTCCTTTATTGAAGCGCATCGCAGGCCCATCGCTGAAAGTGTCCTGATCACTGTCACCGTTTTTTGGGGAGGCACGTTTCCCCTGGTCAAAGATGCCATCAGGGAAACACCCGTATTGGCCTTCCTATGGGTCCGCTTTGCGCTGGCCGCCGCGCTCCTCTTCGTCTGGGCCGGCCCCACTCAGATCAGAGCTCTGGGTCGCAGTGGATGGTACCGTGGGCTCGGGCTGGGCGTTCTGCTTTTTTGCTCCTATGCCTTTCAGACCTTCGGACTGGTACAAACCTCCTCAGCTAACGCTGCTTTTGTCACCGGCCTGAACGTCGTCTGGGTTCCCTTGCTGGCCGGCCCGCTGATCGGCAAACCGCCCGCCACAGGATCCTGGGTTGGTGTGCTCTGTGCCCTCTGCGGCCTATTTTTGCTGACCTATCAGGCACCTTTTCGATTGAACCCCGGCGATACGCTGGTGATGGTCTGTTCGGTGTTTGTGGCGCTGCACATTTTAGGACTGGATGCCTGGACACAGGGCTACGATGGTCGCGCCCTGACATTTGTTCAAATCGGAACCATGGCGGTGCTGGCGCTGCTTGGGAGCCTTTTTATGGATCCCGTGACCTGGCCTCGTCAATGGACACCCACTTTGTTTTGGGCCGTGATCATCTGCAGTCTATTTGCGACCGTCTACGCCTTCTGGGCCATGACCGTTTTTCAGAAGATGACCACCCCCACCAGGGCAGCGTTGATCTACACGTTTGAACCGGTTTTCGGAGCGCTCTTTGCCGTACTATATGCCGGAGAACGGCTCTCGAAGATGGCCTGGGCCGGCGGCGGGCTGATCGTGCTCGGGATGATCGCCGCCGAGACATGGCCAATGCTGACAAAACGAACCAACGGCCTCGATTTGATGGCCAAAGAGTAAATCTGCATAGCTATTCGAACAATTCAGGTAGGTTAGGCAGATTCCTGCGCAGAGGCTTCCCCTGATACCTGATCGGCCATACATCTGCATTCTTGACATGCATCCCTCCTTTTTGCCATAAACAACCCCTCCCCAATCGGCGGAAGTAAAAAAATTGGGATACGGTTTGGCACCTTGTTTCTGCCGCTGGGCAAACACCACACTACATTAATTAGGAGGAACAAAATGAGGAAGGGGATTGGATTATTTAGTAGTGGCGTCATTATGATAGCGGTTCTGCTGGCAGCACCCGCCGGCGTATTGGCCATTGGTTTTCAAGTACCTGGCAGCAATACGACTCTGGATATGGGCGGCTACGTCAAGCTGGATGTGATTTACAACGACGTATCGGCCGGCGATGACAGCCAGGCCAACTATGAGTACAGCCCCAGCGAAGTACCCCTGGACGACGCCGAAGAGGGGAAAGACGAACTTGTCTTCAACGGCCGTGAAAGTCGTCTTTGGGCAAAAACCACCACCCCCACTGCGATGGGCCCCTTGAAAACCCACTTGGAAATGGATTTCGACACCACCGAGAGCAGCCAGGTGGTCTCCAACTCCCGCGGAATGCGCCTGCGCCATGGTTATGGCACTCTGAAGGGCTTTCTGTTCGGTCAAACCTGGTCTTTGTTCATGCATCTGGACTCGCTGCCGGAAATCAACGACTTCGGAGGGCCCACGGGCTCCATGTTCGTACGCCAGCCGCAGCTGCGTTATACCTATGATATGAACGATACGATGAACTTTGCCGTCAGCGTGGAAAACGCTGAGACCTATTTCTACGATGGAACCGGTTTGAATGTTGTCGATGATGACAATATGCCGGACGCTATTGGCCGATTCTCCGTGAACCCCTCTTGGGGCAACCTGTCCGCCGCGGTCATGGTTCGAAATCTTGTGGTGGATGCGGGTCCGGTAGATGACTCTACTGTCGCGGTGTCCGGACAGGTAGGCGCGGTCCTGAAACTTTTCGCCAAGGACAGCCTCATGGGCGCCATCCAGTATGGCCAGGGCATTGGTCGCTACAGCAGTCTGGCCTCCCATCCGGATGCCTATGTCACTGACAACGGCGATCTGGAATCCCTGGACCAGTTGGCCGGTTTCGTGGGCTATCAACACTACTGGGTCGGCACCTGGCGTTCCACCGTCGCCCTGGGCTATTCCAAGGCCGATGATCCAGCCGAGCTTCAAAACACGGACCTTACTGAAGAAACAGTCAGCGTCCATGCCAACCTGATGTTCGACCCGGTCGAGAACACCCGCGTCGGTATTGAATATATTCGTGGTGAGCGGGAAACGTATGATGGTCAGGATGGCGAGTTGAACCGAATTCAGTTCTCCGCCATGGTCAGCTTCTAACTCGCTGAACCAGGACAACCTATTCTGACGTTGAATTAGCGCAGGCCTGCGATCCAGAATATAAGATCGCAGGCCTGCAGCAATCCCATGGACGATCAGGGA
>JBAQGR010000455.1:0-3530 GCA_049287895.1 Desulfatitalea sp. | reverse complement strand
CGACCATCTGCAACGCCTGAAACGGCACCATGACTTCATAGTCCTCGACAAAGTCACCCACGATCATGAGTATCTTCTTCTGAGCCATAGGACCCTCCTGTTGGGTTTGGGTTAAGCAAGAAACTTAATACATGGATCGCTGGAAGCAATCGCCCCCCAACATTTGTTCGATCATACCTGCCGCTGTGTGCAGCGCTCCAGCAGATAGAGGATGGAGCGATAGTAGATGCCACTGTGCAGCGAAAGACCGATCTCGCAGGCCCGGCTGTTGGAGTAACCCTCGCGGCATACACCCGCGACCGCCGAGCGCAAATGGGTCAGCGCCGACCGGTTCAATTCCGGATAGCTGAAGCCCCGATCGCCGGCAAAGCCGCAACAGCCCACCCGTTCGGGCACGACCACCTCCGCGGCGCAGGCGCGCGCCACCTTGAGGAACATCTCCTCCAGGCCCAGCTTGCGCGCGCTGCAGGTCACATGTAGCGCCACACGCTCCGGCAGGGGTACCACCTTCAGCCTGGGTAGCAGGTAGGTCCATATGAATTCAACCGGTTCGAACAATTGCAGGCGCCGATCCAGGGTGCGGCGCATGCGCTCGGTGCAGGGGCTGGTGTCACAGAGCACGGGATAGCGTCCCTGTTCCGTGGCTTGCCAGAGGGCCTTTTCCAGCTCAGCGGCCTTTTCATCGGCCTGGCGGTGAAGGCCCTTGCTTTCAAAGGGGGTTCCGCAACACAGGTGCTGGACGTTGGGCGGATGAATGATGGCAAAGCCGGCCCGGGTCAACACCCGGTGGGTCACCTGAATGAGCGACTCGGCCCGCGGGTCTCCGGCCGCCGGCCCCATGGTCCGGCTGATGCAGCTCGGGAAATACACCACCTTGAGCGGGTTGCCCGCGTCGAGGAGCGGCCTGGCCAGAACCGGCGCCCCGCTGGGCATGTAGCGGTTCCACTGGGGCAGGCGGTCTCCGGTCAAGCGGCGCAGTGCCCCGCTCAGGCGCTCCAAGGGCTCGGACCCCAAGGCCCGATGGAGCAGATGCAGGGCTTTCAGGCCGAAGCGCACGCTTTCGCAGACCAGTGCAAAGTGGCGGGACACGGCGGCGGCGGCTTTCTGGGGCCAACGGCCGCTCATCTGCTGGGAGCGCAGCCATTTGGTATGCTCGCCGGTATTGATGGCCACCGGACAGTTCAGGGCGCACATCCCGTCGGCGGCGCAGGTCTGTTCGCCCTGGTAGGCGTACGCCTGTTGGAGCTGGGCCAACCGCGCCGGCTCCTGGCCTGAAGCCTGCAAGCGCGCGATTTCGCGCTGGACGACGATGCGGTGCCGGGGGGTCAGGGTCAGGTTCTTGGAGGGGCAGGCCTCCTCACAAAAACCGCACTCGATGCATTTGTCGATCACCGCATGAGCCGGCGGCAAGGCCTTCAGGTGCCGCAGATGGGCCTCGGCGTCGGGGTTGAGGATCACTCCCGGATTGAGCAACCCTTTGGGATCGAAGATGGCCTTGATCTCCTGCATGAGCGCATAGGCGTCGCGCCCCCACTCCAACTCCACGAAGGGGGCCATGTTGCGCCCGGTGCCGTGCTCGGCTTTGAGCGATCCATCGAAACGGGCCACCACCAAGTCGCACAGTGCCTGCATGAAACCACTGTAGCGGGCCACTTGCGCGGGAAGACCGAAATCCTGGGTGAAGACAAAGTGCAGGTTGCCCTCCAGGGCGTGCCCGAAAATGATGGCCTCCGCGTAGCCGTGGGTATCGAGCAGGCGCCGCAAGGCGACGGTGGCCGGCGCCAGGTTGGCGATGGGGAAAGCAACATCTTCGATAATGACCGTGGTGCCGGTGCGGCGCACGGCGCCCACGGAGGGGAACAATCCTTTGCGGATGTTCCACAGTTGGGCGCACGCTTGGGGATCGGTAGTAAAGTGGATGGGGGATTGGGTGGCACGGCTGTCCAGCACCCAGACCGAACCGCCTCCGGTCGGTTCAGTCGCGCTGTCGGCCGGAACTTGAGCGGTACACTCAAGGGCCGCGGCAATGTCTGCCACCTGGGCGGCCAGGGCAGGGCCGTCCTGGGCGCGGGTTTCCACCAAAAGGGCGGCCGCGTCGGCCGAGAGCTGTTGCAGCACGGCGGGCATGCCCGGCTTGCGCTCCACCGCGGCCAAGGCCGCCCGGTCCATCAGCTCGACTGCCGCCACCGGCGCGGATCGCAGGGCCGTGGCCGCCCGGCAGGCTGCTTCGATGGTGGCAAAGATCATCAGGGCGCTGGCCTTGAAGGGGTGCTCGATCACCGTGTGATAAACGATCTCGGAGATGAAACCCAGCGTGCCCTCGGAGCCGATCACCAAGTGGATCATGATGTCAAACGGGTCCGCGTAGTCCACCAAGGCATTCAAACTATAGCCGGTGGTGTTCTTGATTTTGAATTTGTGCCGAATGCGCTCGGCTAGCGCCGGTTGGGCGTGGACTTTTTTCGCAAGGGAGGCCAGGCGTTCCAGCAAGGCCCCATGGGAGCCGGCAAAGGCCCGGCGGCTGGCGGTATCGGCGGTGTCCACAACGGTCCCATCGGCCAGGATCAGGCGCAGGCTGGCAACCGTGTGGTAGCTGTTTTGGGCCACGCCGCAACACATGCCGCTGGCATTGTTGGCGGCGATGCCGCCGATCATGGCCGCATTGATGGAGGCCGGGTCCGGACCGATTTTGCGGCCGTAGGGCGCCAGGTAGCGGTTGGCCTGGGCGCCGATCACGCCGGGCTGCAAGCGGATGCGATCCCCTTTATCCAGGATTTCGTGGCGCTGCCAGAAGGCGCCGGCGATCAGCAGCACCGAATCGCTGATGGCCTGGCCCGAAAGACTGGTGCCGGCGGCCCTGAAGGTCACGGCGATGTTGTGCCGGTGGGCCTGCCGCAGCACAGTGACCACCTCGGCTTCTGTCTCGGCCTTGATGACGATCTTGGGGATCAGCCGGTAAAAACTGGCGTCCGTGCCGTAGGCCAGGGTCCGCAACGGATCGGTGATCAGCCGCTCCCTGGGCAGCAACGGCTGCAAATCCTGCAGCAGTTGCCCAAACGCCTCGTCCATGTGGGCCATAGTGTGTCGCCTCCATAGTGAAGGCCGCCACCGGCCATGGTCAGGCAGGTGGCATCCTGATAGAGGACCGACGGAGCGCGGCAATGGCAGCGGTGGAACAGGCTATTTTTTCTTCTTGGCGTGGACGGCGGAAGAGAGCCACGCGATCCAGGCCTCGAAACCCTGGCCGGTCTTGGCCGAGAGCTGGAACACCGGCATGCCGGGATGGATCTGATCGACGCTGCGCAAGGTCAGATTCGTATCGTACTCCAGATAGGGCAGCAGGTCGATCTTGTTGAGCAGCATGGCATCGCACTGGCGAAACATGAGCGGGTATTTGGCCGGTTTGTCTTCGCCTTCGGTCACCGAAAGAACCACCACGCGCTTGTCTTCGCCGATATCGAATTCGGCCGGACAGACCAGGTTGCCGATGTTCTCCACGATGAGCAGATCCAAACCCTCCAGATCGATGC
>JBAQGR010000454.1:0-5671 GCA_049287895.1 Desulfatitalea sp. | reverse complement strand
CATCACCGCTGGCCGGGAGTGGAAGGGAGAACTGCACAATCGCAAGAAGAACGGCGAGCTGTATTGGGAATCGGCCGCCATATCCCCCATAAGAGACAATAGCGGCAGCATCACTCACTTTATCGCCATCAAAGAAGATATCACGGAACAAAAACGCATCGAAGCCAAGCTGCGGGAAAATGAACTCATCCAGCGCACCCTGATGAACAGCCTGCCGATAGGGCTGTTCATCATTGATTCAAAAACCCGTAAGATCGAGTTGATCAACCCCACCGCGGCGGAGTTGCTCGGTGCCCCGCCGGAAGCCATTGTCGGCCGTCGCTGCCACCAATGCTTGTGTCCGGCCCAGGAGAGCGCCTGCCCTATTCTCGACCTTAACCAAAGGGTAGACAATTCCGACCGGATGTTGCTCCGCAGCGACGGCTCGAAGCTTCCGGTACTGAAAACAGTCAACCGCATTGTCATCCAGGGAGAGGAAAAGCTTCTGGAGTGCGTCATCGACATCAGCAGCCGCCTGGAGGCCGAAAGGGCGCTGAAAGAGGCCATCATCAGGGCCGAAGAGCTGGCCCAAAAGGCTGAAGCGGCCAACCGATCCAAAAGCATCTTCCTGGCCAACATGAGCCATGAAATCCGCACCCCCCTCAACGCCATTTTAGGCTACTGCCAACTGCTGCAGCAGGATAAAACCCTGGGCAGCGAGCACCGTATCCAGGTGCGCACGATCAACCGCAGCGGTGATCATCTCCTGGAGCTGATCAATGGCATCTTGGAGATGTCCAAAATCGAGGCCGGCCATGTCCAGATCCTGAAGAAACCCATGGATGTCAGTCAATTGCTGGACGACATCCAAGCGATCTTTCAATTGGCCTGCCAGAAGAAAAATATCTATCTCAAGATAGAGAGCATAGCGGACCTGCCGGTCCAAATCTTCGCGGATCACGGCAAGGTGCGCCAGATCCTGATCAACCTGATATCCAATGCGGTCAAATTCACCAACCAAGGGGGGGTCACCCTGAGCGCCGCGGCGCAACCCGCCGGAGAGCACCAGTGGGCCCTGACCTTCGAAGTCGGCGATACAGGCAGCGGGGTGGCGCCGGAAGATCATGACCGTCTCTTTGAGGCCTTTGAACAGACCGCGACAGGGCAACAAATGCCTGGGGGAACCGGTTTGGGCCTGCCGATAAGCCAGGCCTATGCCCAGGCCATGGGCGGTGGCCTCATACTGGTCCGCAGCGACCTTGGCCAAGGTTCGCTGTTCCGGTTCACCTTCTCCGCCGAAGAGGACACTGAGCCCAGGGGGCTTCGGTCCGATTCGGCCGGTGCCGGCAAAGTGATCCGCTTGGCGCCGATTCCGATAAATTTTCGGGTCCTGGTGGTGGAAGACGACATCAATAGTCGGAGATTGCTGCGCCAGCTGCTGAGAAATGCGGGCTTTGAAGTAAATGACGCGGAGAGCGGCGAAGCGGCTCTGGAGAACTTTGAAGCCTTTGCGCCGCAATTGGTGTTGCTGGACATCCGCCTGCCGGGTATTGACGGCTATGAAACCGCCCGGCGCTTGCGGTGTCTGGCCGGTGGAGCCGAGACCAAGATCATCATCGTCACCGCCAGTGGGGTCAGCTCCGATCGAATCCGGCAAAGGATGGCGGCCGCCGGCATCGACGGCTATATCCCCAAACCGTATAAAACGGCCGAACTGCTAGAAGAAATAAAAGTCCAGTGCAAGGTGACCTATCTTTACCAGGAAATCGATGATGACGGCCCGCATACAGGATATTGCCCCTCGGCCTTGGAGATCCAGCAATTGCCGCACTCTTTGCAGAACGGACTTAAACACGTCGTGGAGATGGGAGATATGGTCGCTTTTGCCCGACTGAACCAAGAGGTTGCCGCCATCAACGAGGCATTGAGCATCCACCTCGGGGATCTGGCGCAATGCTTCGACTATTCCGCATTGCTGGAATTGTTGACCACTCCGCAATCAAAAGAAAGGTTCTGCTAATGGATAAGGCAACCCAAGAACACATCATGATCATCGACGACACACCTCAAAACTTGCAGTTGTTGAGCACGCTGCTTCAACGCAAAGGGTATGGGGTTTCAGCCTTTCCACTGGGCAGGCTGGCCCTGCAGGCCGCGGAAAAAAAGTCGCCGGATCTCGTCCTGCTGGACATCAATATGCCCGAAATGAATGGCTTCGAAGTATGCCGCCAATTCAAATCCAAGGAAGCGCTCAGCCAGATCCCGATTATCTTCATCAGCGCCATGGACAACACGGAAAATAAAGTCAAAGCACTGAAATGCGGCGGCGTCGATTACGTCACCAAACCTTTTCAAATGGAGGAGATCTACGCCCGGGTGAACACCCATCTGCAGTTGCACCGGGCCCAGGCCGTGCTGCGGCAGTTCAATGAAAAGCTCCAAGCCCGTGTGGCCTGCCAGGTTGAGGAGATCACCAAATCACAGTTGGCCATGATCTTTGCTCTGGCCAAGCTCTCCCACACCCGGGATGACGACACCGGTCTTCACCTGGAGCGGGTGCAGCATCTGTGCAAAATTCTGGCAACCGCCCTCTCGCAGCATTCCTCTTTTTGCGATGATATCATGCCGGAATTCATCACGGCCATTTTCCATGCCAGCCCCTTGCACGATCTGGGCAAGGTGGGTATCGCCGATGCCATACTGCTCAAACCGGGAAAATTGACCCCCGAAGAGTTCGCCATCATGAAGACCCATACCACCATCGGCGCCGACACCCTATCTACTGTCTACAAAGAGTATCCTAACAATGACTTCCTCAAAATGGGCATCGATATCGCCAAATTCCACCATGAAAAGTGGGATGGCAGCGGCTATCCCTCCGGTTTGTCCAATACAACCATTCCCTTGAGCGCGCGCATCATGGCCCTGGTGGACGTCTACGAGGCCCTGCGTGCCCGGAGGCCCTATAAGGAGCCGATTCCCCACGAACAATCCGTGAGCATCATCTTGGATGGCAGCGCCAAGAGCTTCGATCCTCAAATTGTGGAGGTGTTTAGCGGTATTGCCCAGGATTTCGACAACACCTACGCCCAAATCAGCGATGACCAGGCGTCCCGAATGCAAATAGATTATATCCGCAACTGACACGGGGGTGTCGATCCTGCCCGGAGTAACCCCGCAATTCGCGTGACAAACCGCGGCGACACGACCGCACCTACGCCTTTCCCTTTGATTTTCAGATGGATACCGCCGCGGCCGCGGATGCATCCCCGCGGATTCAACAGCCTGTTGGCTCAATTTTTGTTGGCTCTTTTTGAATAATTTTTATAGTATCGTCGTCGCATCAGAAACCCGGCCAGAATAGGCATCCATGATGGCATGGCGGGTGCACTTCGGAACTCGGTGGCTGTCCAGCAGACAGCCCCCTTCTTTTTTAATGGTGGCTACCAATGAAAAAAATCAAACTGTTTTTGGGCATCTGTGTCTGTGCGTTGGCGTTGACCCTTTTGCTTCCAGCCCCGGCCCCGCTCCATGCGGCCAATGCCACTGAGGCCGATACCGAGGAATCTCCCAGCTTCGGCCTTTCCCAAGAGATGGGCGATGTTATGTCGCGCCAGGCCGGCCAGGTTAAAAAGCAGATCGAGAAGAACGCGCGTACCCTTTTCAAGCGCCAGCGCCTCGGATTCGATTGGGAGACCGTCACCTATCTGAACATGTGGCTGATCAAGCTGCCGCTACGCCTACCCGAATGGGTGCAAACGGTGGTGGAGCAGAGCCGTCTGCTAGGTGTGGTCGGCTCGTTGCTGATCCTGATCTTTCTGGCGGCGCTGATCTACAGCCTGGTCGGCCAAAAACGGCTAATGGCACGGATTCAACAAAAAGTCAGCCCCATCGAGGACCGCATCCCCAAAAGCATCTACCCTTACATCCTGCCGGCGATCCGCGTGGTAATCAATGCTTTGCTGCCCCTGATTTTGCTTGCGGCGTTCTCGTTGATCCAGGCCCTGGTGGATTACGATGCACCCTGGTTTCAGTTGACCGGCCGCTTGCTCAAGCTCTGGGCCGTGGGTGTGCTGGTGATCGGCCTGCTGCGCGAGTTGCTGACCCGCGACCTGCTCAGCGTCACTGCCCAGTACGGGATACCGATCTTCCGTTTCGCGCGGTTGGCCGTGCTTTACTCGATCTTCGGTATTGGCCTCTTCTGGGCTGCCGAGGCGTTCCAGCTGCGCCAGGATGTACTGGCCTTGATCCGCTTCGCCGTCTCCCTCACCATCGTCCTGGTGTTGTTCTTCCTGGCCCTCAAGAAAAAGGCGCTCTTGTCCCTGCTGCCTGACCTGCCCCAGCGCAGCTATCGAAAATTCGTGCAAATTTTCCGCCGTTTCTACTTTCCGCTGATCGTTTTGTCTCTTGCGCTGGCGCTTCTGTGGAGCCTGGGCTACCGCGAGTTGGGCCGGGTGTTTCTGGTCAAGATATGGTCTTCAGTGGGCGCCTATGTGGCTATCATGGTGACCTACCACCTGCTGATCAATTCACTGGAGCGCTGGCACCGCCGCACGGATTCGGAAAACGAGGCCGCCCAACTCGTCTTCCACTCGGTCAAGAACCTGCTGGTGTACGGCACGAGCCTGGCCACCATCCTGATCGTACTCAACCTGCTGGGCCTTTTGGTACCGCTGGAGCAGATCATGTCCTTTCCGGTGTTCGAACTGGGCAAAAGCGGCGTGACCATGTGGGTTTTTATCAAAGCCGCGCTGATCGTGGTCTTCTTCGTCTATCTCTCGCGCTTTTCCCAGGCCTACCTGGACTACCAGATCTATCCCGCCGTGGGGATCGAACCGGGTTTAGGATACGCCCTGAACACCTTTCTCAAATACCTGCTGCTGGCGGTCGGTTTTCTGGTGGCCTTGAACGTGGTGGGCCTGGACCTGCGCTTCCTGCTGGTCTTTGCCGGCGCTATCGGCATCGGCATCGGCATGGGCCTTCAGACCATGGCCGCCAATTTAATCAGCGGGTTTACCCTGATTTTCGGCGGCAAACTACGCAAAGGAGATTGGATCGAGGTGTCCGGCACCATGGGGGTGGTCACCGATATCTTTCTACGAGCCACCCAGGTGCGCAGCCGCGACGGCATCGAGTATCTGATCCCCAACACCGAGCTGGTCAACGGCACCCTGGTCAACTACTCGCTGGGCTCGCCGCTGATCTGCATCAGCGTGCCGGTGGGGGTGAGCTACAACGCCAACCCCCGGCAGGTGGAGGCGATCCTGCTGGCCGTGGCCAGCGCCGAGCCCTCGATCTCCAAGGAGAAGCCGCCGTTGGTGCGCTTCGATGCCCTGGCCGACAACTCCATCAATTTCAACTTGCTCGTCTGGATCAACGTCAAGACGACTCCCGACCGCCTGGTGCGCAGCGCCCTCTACTTCACCATCTTCGAGGCGCTGGGCAAGGCCGGCATCGAGATCCCCTTTCCACAACGCGATATTCACATCCGCACCACGGTGGCAAGTCAGATCCTGCCGGGATCAAATCCAGCGTGACGCGGTATGGCAAAACGGAGATCCGCGGTTATTCGATGAGGTCGTTGACCCCGCCCATGAGAAAGCGGACCGCGATCTTTCCCACTTCCAGGATCTCTTTGGACCGGCTCTTTTTCTTGCTCTCTTTCCAGAGCAGATAGTGGTAAGCGACCCGT
>JBAQGR010000453.1:0-1800 GCA_049287895.1 Desulfatitalea sp. | reverse complement strand
GACATTCATCCGACCCCTTGTATCGGATCGGACCGCCGGGCCTTCGATCTCTTTTCCCTGAAAGGCATACAAGGTGCAAAACCTATCCGAGCGATCGGCCAAAGTCAATGCCGATGCGAAGAGTATACAGGGGAATCGCATGTAGAATCGGCACGAAGTTTGAGCTCTTTGGCCCATTTCAAGTTTCAAGTCCACTCTGTGTACGCACCCAGGCAATTGCCCGAAATAAAGACACATTCCGCATTAGTTAGGTAACAATTTGAAATATATATAAAACCTAGATTTTTACCTATGATTGTGGTAACCACCTGAAAAACACAAAATTTTAAAAGGTTACACCATGCAAGATGCACCCAACGGCCCTCTTGCCAAGCACATCGAATGTATTAAAGATCCTCGGCGCCATAACTCTCGCCACTTACTATACGATATGCTGATGATTGCTCTGTGTGCTATCATCAGCGGTACGAACTGATAGACTCATGTGGCTGAATATGACCGGTCCAAAGAACAGTGGTTCAGGCTTTTTCTTTCTCTCCCAAACGGCATCCCCTCTCACGACACGTTCGGGCGTTTGTTTGCCATGCTTGACCCAAAAGGTTTTCAAGAATTCTTCTCCTGCTGGGTGCAGGATCTTTCCGCCTACCTCAAGGACAAGATAGTTGCCATCGATGGAATAACTGGGCGCGGATCTCATGACAAGGACAACGACCCGCGCATCCGCGAACAAGCCCTCGCGCTATTGACCCAGACCGACAAGCAGCGCCTCAAAGCCCTGCAACCCCGACTGCTACCCATGCTTCTCGACCCCAGCGCCAACATCCGTCAGGCCGCCGTGCGCCTGTTGCACCACATCAACGAGGGGCCGGCGGTGCTGTAGCGGCCATAGAAGCAGAAAGTAGTTGTAAAGATCCAAAAACTATGCTTAATGTCGCCGAGGCTTCATTCCACAGATAGAGCGTTCTTGCCCGGTGTGCGTCGGTCCACACTTCTCACGCCGTTCTCCTCGTTGCGCTTCTCTTTTCTCATTCAGGGCGGACCTCTCGTATATTTTTGTTGGTCTGTTGGCAGCCATTGGTGCGACGACCAGCGGCCGATGGCGTCGGTCATGACACTCAAACCAGTTGAAGAAGGATGGACGGATGGCATTTGATGCTTTTGTGAGAATCGATGGCATTGATGGCGAGAGCAGCGATGACAAGCATCCGCGATGGATGGAGATCATTACGCTGGACACCGGACTCGATCAAAAAAAATCTTCCACGGCAAGCAGCGCCGGCGGCGCCGGCACGGGGCGGGCTGACTTCAAGCCGATCAGGTTCTCCAAGCTGGTGGATATCGCAACGCCTGCATTGGCTCTGGCCTGCGCCGATGGGACGCATATCGACACGATTGTCATTGAACTTTGCCGGGCCGGAGGCGACAAGCTGAAGTTCATGGAGTATAAGCTGAGCAATTGCCTGATCAGCGGCGTTTACACGGCCGGCGGCCCCGGAGAGTTACCCGCCGAGATCATTTCCGTCCATTACGGAAAGATACAATGGAGCTACACTCGGCAAAACCGCTCCGGCGGCGGCGCGGCCGGGCAGGTTGCAACGGGTTGGAGTCTCGAACGCAACTGCAAACTTTAGATTATCCGGGAAGGAATGAAAGACCCATGAAACTAACCATATTCTGTGTCGGCGCGGATGCCTCGATCGACGGATCATTATTCAGGAAGTATTTTAAGATGTTCGGAGATATTGGCGTTAAAGTTACTACCGGGGTTATCATCGAATTCGAGCTGACGATGTTCAGGCG